>NZ_VZQN01000005.1:0-216472 GCF_014397645.1 Paraburkholderia sp. 31.1 | reverse complement strand
GGTTGTCCTCGCGCTTCAGATAGACCGGGTTGCGCAGCCGCGCCGACAGGTTCGGCGCGCGTTCGAGTTCGGTCTCGCGCGCCACGTCGTAGACGCGCGCGGTCAGGGTCTTTTTCAGGTAGTCGTGAGACGGCGCGACGCGCCCGGCCGCTGCGGCGGCCTGTTCGAGTTCGTTTAACAGCACGGCAAGCTCCTGGGTGGCAACATTCGATACAACAACGCATCAACGGCGATCGACATCGAACGATAGCAATCGCGGCATGTTCGCCAGGAGGCAGGCAGAGAATGAACCTGAAAGCGGACATAAAAAAACCCGCCTCGTTTGGCGGGTTATGTGTGACTGCAAGTCGACGCGCACTAACCCACCATTCGATGAATGATGCTAGTAATCAGCGCAATACGGATGTCGAGGCAGTTCATGTCGGCGATCTTCGTCGACTCGGCAAGCTTTGTCAATCTCCGCGCAGTGCGGCAGTGCCAGACAAGAAAAACGGGGCGCACCGGCAAGCGCGCCCCGCAGAGACGACCAACACCGACATCAATCGCGCACGCCGCTCTGCTTTTTGAACGCCGCGAGAATGCGTTGCTCGAGCGCGTTGTAATCGCGGCCAAAGTGATGATCGCCGGTCGTGCGGATGACTTCGACGCCGGTTTTGTCGAGCGCCGGACACAGCGTGTCGGTCTCGCTCTCGCCATAGAAGCATTGAACGATCGACGGCGGCACATGCGTCAACTCGGGGCGCACGTTCAGCGCCTTGTCGCTCGCGGGCATGCCGAGCCAGCCGCCGACGCGGATCTGGAAATCGGCGTCGGGCGCGAAGCCGAGCAGCGAAATCAGCGACACCTTATCGCGCTGCGCCTGCGGCAGACGGTTATACGCGAACGGCAGCACGTCGGCGCCGAACGAATAGCCGATCAGCGCGATATGCTGCGCGTGCCAGCGCTCGCCATAGGTTTGCATCACGCGCGCGAGATCGCGGCTCGTTTGCGCCGGCGGCTTCTCGCTCCAGAAATAACGCAGGCTGTCCCAGCCGACCACCGACACGCCATCTTTCTGCAGTGCCTGCGCGATCGTCTTGTCGAGATCGCGCCAGCCGCCATCGCCGGAAATCACGATCGCCATCAAGCCGTTCGGATGCGCGGCCGGCAATTCGATCAGCGGCAGGTCGGACACGTCGTCGGCGCTGATCGAGACCGGCTGCAGATGCGGCGTCAGCAATGCAACGAGACGCGCGCGATCGGCATTGCCCGTGCTCGCCTTTTCGACGAAGCCCGGCACCTTGTCGCGAATCACGGTCGGGTCCGGCGGACACGGCTCGAAGCGCGCGTCGAGCGTGTGATCGGCGTCGACCGACACCGCGCCCGCGATCGTATTGGACGGCGCCTGCTCGAGCACGTGCATCGCGAGCGTCGCGCCCTGTCCCGTACCCGCGACGATCGGCGCGAAGTAGCGGCTCGACTGCGACTGCCGTTCGAGCTGATGGCTGAGCGCCTCGGCATCGCCCACCAACTGATGACAGGTTTCCTTTTTCGCGGCAAGGTTGGCCGCGTAGTGCGCGGTATCGACGCCGACCGTCATCGCGCCCGCTTTCGCGAGCGCATCGGCGCTCTGCTGATCGGCTGCGCTCCAGCCGCTTGCCTGCGAATACAGCACGACGAAGCCGCGCAGCGGCCCCTCGGGCTGCGTCACGCGCACGTCGCCATAGCGGCCGCCGGGCACGGTGGTGGTGGCCGCGTGCGCGCGCGCGCCGCAACTCAGAACGCTCGCCGCGACGGCGAGCCGGAACAACGGATGCAATGTCATGAACGCCGGCCTCCTGCCAGCAGCGACAGGTCCGCGAGCGTGAAGAACACGCCCGAACCGGATGCAGCGAGATAACGCGGCTCCCAGCGCGGCTGGAACTTGCTCTTGAAAGCACGCAGTCCGCGGAAGTTGTAGAAGCGGCCGCCGAAGCGCCACACGATGCCGGCCAGCCGATGCCAGCGCGACGCGAGCGGCGTCGGCTGCACGCCGGAGAGCGGCGCAATGCCGAGACTGAGCGAGCGGAAACCCGCCTGTTTCAGATGCAGCGCGAGCTGCGTGAACAGATATTCCATCGCATACGGCGACGCGCTTTCGACGTGACGCATGACGCCGACGGTCGCCTCGGTATTCATATCGGTCGTCATGAAGGTCACGAATGCGACCGGCTCGCCGTTCTGGCGCACCAGCATCACCGACTGCGCGGCCAGGTATTCGTCATGGAAAGCCGCGACCGAGAAGCTCTTCTCGCGCGCGTCGCGGCTGTCGAGCCAACCGTCGGAAATGCCGCGCAGCGTTTCGAGCGAGGCCGGCACATGGGCCTGATCGATCACTTCGACGCTAAAGCCGTCGCGCTCGCCGCGCTTGAGCGCATAGCGCAGATGCGCGCGATGCGAGCCCTTCAGATCGAAGTCGTCGAGCACGACGTGCGCTTCCTCGCCGAGCTTCATCAGCGTGAGGCCAGCGTCGAGATACAGTGGCAGCGCATTCGCGCGCACCTGGTAGAACGCGGCGCGGCCGCCATGTGCATGCGCGAGCGCGACGAACTTGCTGATGAGACCTGCCCACTCTTCGCGCGGCCCCACCGGATCGTGCAACGCGGCCCACGTGCGGCCGTATTTCGCGTACATCAGGAACGCTTCGCGCGACTCCGAAAACAGGAAGCTCTTGTCGCCCATCAATGCGAGACCGGCATCGCTGCGTTCCTGCGCGCGCACGATGCGCGCGGCGTCGTGCAGATCTTCGGGCGCCGGCTTCACGAAGCGGCCCGGCGCCGGACGCAGCAATTGCCAGAACGAGAAGGTCGCGGCGAATACGCTCGCGGCGAGCGTCGCGCGCAGCGCGCGCGGCGCGCGCTCGTCGAACGCGAATTGCCACCACAGATCGCCCGTGTACGGCACGTCACGGAAAGCGAACAGCATGACCCACGTCGCGAGCATCAGCACCATCGCGACCGACACGAGCCAGCCGGCCGTGAAACGCTCCGCGAACAGCGACGAATGACGGTTGAAGCGCTTGCGCGTCGCGAGCAGCAGCACGATCAGCATGCCGAGCACACCGGCTTCGACGAACGCGAGACCCTTGGTCAGCGACAGCGCGAGGCTCAGCAACGCGAGCGCGAGCGTCATCCACCATGCCGCATCGAGCCGCCGCAGCAGGCCGCGCGCGACGAACAGCAGCAGCACGCCGAGCACGCTGCATAGCATCTGCGAGCTTTCGAGCACCCACAGCGGCACCAGGTCGCGCAGCATATGAATGCGTTGCCAGAACGCCGGCGTCGCGCTCGAAATGACCAGCATGCCGCCGACCACGAACGTGACGAGGCTCAGAAACAGCGGCGCGAGTTCCGACACGCGCTGCGCCTGCAACATCGACAGACGATTCTTCAGCGCGCGCCCCTCGAAGCCCGCGAGCAGCGCCGCGGAGACGATCAGCGGCACGCCGAAATAGATCGCGCGATACGCGAGCAGCGCGGCGACCATCTGATGCATCGGCAAGCTGCCGCTCAGCGTGAACACCATCGCCGCTTCGAACACGCCGACGCCGCCTGGCGTATGGCCAATCAGGCCGAGCAGCATCGCGGCCGCGTAGACGGTGATGAAGCCGACGAAGCTCACGTTCGCATGCGGCAGCAATGCCCACAACGCGAGGCCCGCGGCGACCACGTCGAGCAGCGCCAGCGCAACCTGCGCGAGCAGATCGCGGCGCGCTGGAATATCGAACGAGAGCCACTGCCAGCGCGTGCGGATCGGCCGGGTTTGCCGACGGCACGCGGCCGCGGCGAGCGCCAGCCCGAGCAGCAGCGCAGCGCCGCTCCAGCGCAGCGCGACTGGCGACAGATGCAGCATCGGCGCGAGCTGGCCCGCCATGCAGACCATGCCCAGCGCCGTCATCAAGACGAGGGCGAGCGCGAGCGACACGCTCGTAAACACCGTCATGCGGCCGATCTGCGCGGGCGTGATGTTCGCGACACCGTACACGCGCGCGCGCACCGCTCCGCCCGTCAGCGCGCCGAAACCGGTCGCATTGCCGAGCGCCGAACCGGCCGTCGCGCCGACCCACAGCGCCGCGCGCGGCACGCTCGCGCCGAGATAGCGCAGGCCGACCGCGTCGCGCCCGACCAACGCGACGTAGCTGAGCGCGGTCGCGCCGAGCGCACCGATCCACTCGCGCGCCGACAACTGGCGCAGTTCGCGGATCACCGAACGGTAATTCACTGCTTCGGACAGATGCTGCAGCACGACCAGCAGCAACCCGCAAATGACGAGCGCGAGCACGGGCGACAGAAGGCCCCGGCTGCCAAGCGCTTTCGATGCACGGCCGAGCAGCGCGGGGAGGCGCTCGAAGCTGTGTTGAAGTCGGTGGAACATGGTCAATGCGGGCCTTGCGAGGAGCGGTCGCGGCGACGGGTCGTCACGCGCGGTATCGCCTGTGGCGGCGATTACAAAGTGATAACGGCAAAACGTGCAAAAGGTTGACAGCATTAGCAATTTTGCCGTCGGTTCACTTGCGCGTCGCGTGTCAAAAGCGCGCGATTGTAATGCTTCCTCGCGTGATGCGAGGCATCGGGCCGGCGCAACCGCGGCATCAAGATCACGGCTGGGCGTGCCGTCATCAGGAGCGGAAGCACGATATCAGGAAGGGAAACGGCGATGGCAGCCGGGAATTGGCTGACGGCGGGCGTCTATCTGGTGGGACTGGGGAGCCGACTCGCTGAACGTGCTCCGCTTGACGGGGCCAGAAAGCACAATGCCCGCTACTCGAGCGGGCATTGACACGACAGCAGGGGCTTGCGGGGCCCGCGCGGGAAACTCGCGCTTAGTTCGGGCGACGGTACGCTTCGGCGATCACTGCGCAGTTCCGCAGATGCAGGTTCAGCGCATGCAGCGCCAGCGCGCGCAGCTTGCCGAAGAACGTGTTGGCAGCGGGGGTGGAACGGACGGCATTCGATGCGGTGTTCATGGCGACTCCTGATCAGGGTTTATACCTACGGAATAACCCGATTATAGCGATCTCGTGCCGCAGCGCAACAAAACAATATTTTTGGCGACGTCGCGATGCCAACGTCGCGTACCGGATACGGAGAATTCGTAAAGGGGCGGCATCGGTCGTGCAGGTATTAACAATCCGCACCGTACAGGTGCATAATGCCCCCTTTGCCTGCGACGCTTCGCCGCGGGCTCGCCGATATGACCGTCGCCCAGACCCAAAAAGCTCTGATTGCGCCTCTTATCGTCGCGTGCGCGATGTTCATGGAAAGCGTCGACGCCAACGTGATCGTCACCGCGCTGCCGGCCATGGCACGCGATTTCGGGCGCGATCCGGTCACGCTGAAGATCGCGGTGACAAGCTACGTGCTCGGGCTCGGCGTGTTCATCCCGGTATGCGGCTGGCTCGCCGACAAGTTCGGCGCGCGCACGGTATTTCGCACCGCGATCGGCGTCTTCGTGACGGGTTCGCTGTTGTGCGCCGCGTCGAACTCGCTTGCCACTTTCACCGTTGCGCGTTTCATCCAGGGCGTCGGCGGCGCGATGATGGTGCCCGTCGGGCGCATCATCATCTTTCGCGTGGTGGAGAAAGCCGACTTCATCCGCGCGATGAATTACCTGAGCGTGCCCGCAATGCTCGGCCCCGCCGCCGGTCCGCTGCTCGGCGGCTTCATCACCACGTATCTGCACTGGCGGCTGATCTTCTTCATCAACGTGCCGATCGGCATTCTCGGCATCTATCTGACCAATCGCTATATCGCCAATACGCGCGAGCCCGACCCCGGCCCGCTCGACTGGATCGGCTTCCTGCTGTCGGCGGCGGGCGCGGTGCTGCTGTTGCTCGGCTTGTCGCTGGTCGGCGGCGAACTGATTTCGAATACGGACGCGTTCGGCATGTGCGCGCTCGGCGCGGCGCTGCTCGCGATCTACGTCGCGTATGCGCAGCGGGTCGCACTGCCGCTTCTGGATTTGCGTTTTTTCAAGGTGCCGACTTTCCAGGCGAGCGTGCTTGGCGGCTCGCTATTTCGCATCGGTCTCGGCGCGTTGCCGTTCCTGCTGCCGCTGCTGCTGCAGGAAGGTCACGGCATGAGCGCGTTCCAATCGGGGCTGATCACCTGCGCGTCCGCGTTCGGCGGCATGTTCATGCGCACGATCGCCTCCACGGTGCTGCGCCGCTTCGGCTTTCGCCAGGTGCTCGTGTTCAACGCCGCGCTATCGGGCATTTCGATCGCCGCGTGCGGGCTGTTTTTCCCGCACACGCCGACGTGGATCATCTGGATCGTCGTGTTGCTCGGCGGCTTCTTCCCCGCGTTGCAGTTCACGAGCCTCAATTCGCTGACCTACGCGGAGATCGCGAGCCGCGACGTCGGCCGCGCGACGAGCCTCGGCAGCGTCGTGCAGCAGATGTCGCTCGGCCTCGGCGTGACGGTCGGCGGCATCGTGCTGCAGATTTCGCGCGCGCTGCATGGGCATCCGAGCATCACCTGGTCGGATTTCTGGCCCGCGTTTCTCGTGGTCGGGCTATGCTCGTTCGCGTCGATTCCAGTCACGCTGCGCCTGCCGCGCGGCGCGGGCGCGGAGATTTCGCGAGGCGGGCGCGGCTGAGCCGGTTACCGTGTCACCGCGCGAGCGCCCCGCTCTTCACGGGTTCGGGCGCTCACGCGCGCTTGCGAATCACGCTCACTTCGCCATTGCGTTCGAGAATCGCGGCGGCCACGTCGTCCATCGAGCGCGAGCCGGTTTTCTGCCGCACGCTTTCCTCGATGTCGGTGCGCGTGACGAGCGCCGCGTGCATTTCGTTCGCGTGGAACTTGCCGTCGCTGAACACCTCGCGCTCGGCGCCGCCCACCAGCAGCTCGAAGCGGCGCGAGCGTATGAACGACCACGCGAGCACCCGGTGACACACGACGATCGCGAACGACGCGACGACGGTCGCGATAAACGGCGACGCACCGACGATCGCGCGGCTCAGCGTCGCGCCGAGCAGAATCACGACGACCGAATCGAACGGCGAGCGCTGCCCGAATGAACGGCGCCCCGAGACACGGATCAGCGCCAGCGCGATCACGAACACGGCGATCGAGCGCATACCCATCTGCAACGGATCGAGCTCCCTGCCTTGGCCGAATAGAACGAAAAACGCGTCCATCATGTTCGTCCTCCCCGCGGCGGATTGCCGTGCGAATGTTCTGGTGTCCGGATAGTTGCGAGCGAGACGAGCCCGCGACGCATCGCCGTCGCTCAGGCCAGCGCGCCGTCCGTCGCCCATGAGATGAGCGTATCGCCGAAACCGCCGCGCACGCGGGCCACGGTGCGCGCGCTCGTGGTCACGCGCGGCGCGGCGCTCCACGCGATGCGCGCGCCAGTCGCGATCAGGCGATCGACGAGCGCGGCATCCTCGCTGCACTTGAGCGGCGGAAAGCCGCCCGCGCGCCGATAGGCGTCCGCGGAAACGCCGAGATTCGCGCCGTGCACATGACGATGTCCGTCGGCGTCGACATACGTCTTGCGAAAATATTCGCGCACGCTGTGCGGATGCGCGCTCCAGTCGTCGACGGCGATCGAGCCGCACACCGCATCGGCGCCGAGCCCCAATTGCGCGGCCAGCCAACCGGGCGACACGCGGCTGTCGGCATCGGTAAACGCCAGCCAGCGCGCGCCGTGCGCGAGCAGCAGCGACGCGCCGAGCGCCCGCGCGATCCCGACGTTGCGCGCCTTCAGCGTCAGCGTCTGCACGCCGTAAGCGCGCGCGATCGCTCCGCTGAAATCGCTGCACGCGTCGAGCGCGACGACGATCCGCACCTCCTCGCCGGCGAGCGCTTCGTGTCGCGACGCTTCGAGCAAGGCCGCGAGGCACCGTGCGAGCAACGTCTCTTCGTTATGCGCCGGAACGATCACGCCGATCATAGAAGCCCCTCGCGCTGCGCGACCGAACGTGCGTCGCGCGACCACACGTCGATCAGCAAGTCGGCTTCGTCGTGATGCGCGAGACGCGCGAGACCGCAGCGCGCATCGAATAGCGCGTGCGCATGGTCGGCGGATTCGCGCGCTTCGGCGAACGACCGGCGCCAATGACAGGCGAGCAGCGTGCCGTCCGGCGTCAGCGACCCGGCGATGCGCGCGGCCAGCGTTTCGAGCTCGGCCGCGTCGAGGTAGTACGCGAACTCGCTGATCACGATCAGATCGAACGGCCCGTGCTCCGTCGGCCAGTCGCGCGGCACCCTGCGCTGCTCGATCCGCACGTTCGATGCGCCCGCCACGCGTTCACACGCAAGCTCGACGGCGCGCGCGTGCAGATCGGCGGCGAGCAGCGCGTCGCAGCGCGTCGCGAGCCCGGCCGTCAACTCGCCGTTCGCGCAGCCCGGTTCGAACGCGTTGCGATAGCGCGCCCGCGGCAGCAACGCGAGCGTCAGCGAACGCTTGCGGCGTTCGTACCAGCCTTCGCGCAAACGCCACGGATCGTCGCTGCGTCGGTAGAGTTCATCGAAGTACGGCGCCGTCGAGTTCATCTCAGCGATCCTCCCAAGGCAGGGGGAAAAAAGTCATGGCGTCCACGGCGCGAGTGTTTGCGAAGACGCCTGATGCGATGCCGGCGCGGCAGTCGTGTCAGCGGCCTCGACGAGCCGTTCGCCGAGCGCTGCGAGGTCGCGTTCCGCGTGGCTCTGCCGCAGAAACACCGGCAGGTCGGCAAGCGCCCGCGCGAAGCGCGCGTCGCGGCACAACGGGCCCGCGCCGAGCGCGCGTGTCGCGTGCTCGATCACGGCGCTCGCGGCCTGCTCGACGGCCAGACGCGCGCGCAACACGCGCGTCGCTGCATCGGCCGACGGCTGCGCGTCGATCCACGCGGCGGTTTCGCGCAGCAGCGCGGCGGCCGACTGCAAGGCGACATCGGTCGCACCGAGATGAGCGAGCCGATGCGCGTCCGCGTGCCGGGCGCACGCGTCGCGCAGCGTGCGCGCGATCTGCGCGGCCGCGCCGTACCAGCACGCGGCGATACCGGCGCCGCCATGCCAGAAGCCCGCGCGGCGCAGATACGCATGCGGCGCACCGACGAGCGTCGCCACGGTGTCTTTGAACGTGACATCCGCGCTCGCGGTCGCCTGCATGCCGACGGCCTGCCATTTCGATGTATCGATCGAGATCGAGCTCTGGTCCAGCGCGAGCGCCGCGAGCACGGGCTCGTCGTCGCGCCATGCGCTCACGAGCGCATGGGTGAGCGCCTGCGCGCCGGAGCACCAGGCTTTGGTGCCGGACAGGCGCACCTGCGCGCCCTCGCCGGCAACGGTCTGGATTCCTTCGTCGATGGCGCGCACCCGCGCGTGCGGCGCTTCGGCGGCCCACACGCCCCAGCGGCTTGCCGCGGGCGGCAGCGGACCATTGAGCTCGGCGAGAATCGCAAGCGCATCGGTATGGCCTTCGAACAGTTTGACGAGGCCGAGGTCGCATGCGGCAACGGCGGCCAGCGCGCGCCAGCGCACCAGCGTCTCACCATGCCCCGGCCATGGCAAGGTCGGCGCGCGATCGTAGCCGCGCTCGATCAGATCAGCGAGCAGTGCTCCGAGGGCAGCGGGATCGTTCGCATCGAAACGCGCGTCGCGCAGAAAATCGTCGAGCGAGATAGCAGGCTTGCCGGGCTGCGGCGCGCGGGCGCTCGCGCGTAGTGCGCGGCCACCGTGTTGATTTGAGACCTGCCGTGACTGGGCCTTGAAGCTGGCCGCGTGGTCGCGTATGTCGAGCATCGTGCCTCCCTGCACCGGTTCGATCCACGGCCCGCCGAGCGGCGGACCGGAACGTATGCAGAGTGGCAGCAAACACCGTGCCCCGGCTGGCGAGGCGGCCGCGCAGCGAAACAGCGGCTACGTCCCGCCGCTTCCGCTCAGACGTCCATCCGCCTTCACGAGCAACGCGTCGAGGACCGCCATCTCGACCGGCTTCACGAGGTGCGCATGGAAACCCGCGTGGCGAGTTCGATCGAGATCGCTCGCATGGCCGAAACCCGTCATCGCCGCGTACATCGTGCGCGACATCTCGGGCCGCGCGCGCATCGCCGCGAGCGTCGCATAGCCATCCATCTTCGGCATCGCGAGGTCGATCAGCGCGAGATGCGGCGAGAAGCGTGGCGAGATCTGCAGCGCCTGCTCGCCCTCGTAGGCGATACGCACCTCGTGGCCCTTCAGTTCGAGCAGCATCGCGAGGCTGTCGGCCGAATCGCGATTGTCGTCGACGAGGAGAATGCGCAGCGGCTGCACGTGGGGCGCGGCATCGATCGTGCCGCTCTCCGCGGTGTCGGACTGCGCGGAGGCGAGCGGCAGACTCAGCGTGAACGTGCTGCCGAGTCCCAGTCCTTCGCTGCTCGCGACGATGCTGCCACCATGCATTTCGACGAGCGACTTGCACAGCGTCAGGCCGATCCCAAGGCCGCCCTCGCCGAAACTTTGCCCTTCCTTCTCCTGCGCGAACAGTTCGAAGATCTTGTCGAGCGAGCGCACCGGAATGCCGCAGCCGGGGTCGCGCACTTCGAGCACCGCCATGCGAAAGTCGACACGTCCCTGCATCTCGATCGCGCTGCCGTTCGGCGAAAACTTCGACGCGTTGTGCAGCAGGTTTTGCAGGACCTGCACGAGCCTCGTCATGTCGCCGCGAATCGTCACGGGGGCGTCGGGTACATGCGCGACCACGCGCTGCTCGCGCGAGTCGGTGAACGGCCGCGCCGCTTCGATCGCGCGCGCGACGAGCTCGGCGAGATCGACGCGCGCAATACGCAGTTCGACCTTGTCGGACATGATGCGGCCGATATCGAGCAGATCGTCGACGAGTCGCGTCAGGTGGGTGACCTGGCGATCGATCAGATCGCGCGCCCGCGCGACCACCGGGCTCAGATCGGTTTCCATCTGCATCGTGCCGACCGCGTTGCGCACCGGCGCGAGCGGATTGCGCAGTTCGTGCGCGAGCGTCGCGAGAAATTCGCGCATGCGCTCCCCGGAGCGCTCCAGTTCCTCGCGCCGGCGCCGCTCGGTCAAATCGCGCGTGACCTTGGCGAAGCCGCGCAAGCGTCGCGATTCGTCATAGACGGCCGTGATGATCACGTTGGCCCAGAACGTCGAACCGTCCTTACGCATGCGCCAGCCTTCGTCTTCGACGGCGCCGATCTGGCGCGCGATCGCGAGCTCGCGCGCGGGCTTGCCGGCCGCGGCCTCCTCGGGCACATAGAACTGCGAGAAGTGCCGGCCGACGATTTCGTCGTGCGTATAGCCCTTGATGCGCGCGGCGCCCGAATTCCAACTGACGACGAAGCCTTGCGGATCGAGCATGAAGATCGCGTAGTCCTTCACGCTATCGACGAGCAGACGGAAGCGCTCCTCGCTCTGGCGCAGCGCTTCGAGGTATTCGCGCTGCGCGGTCAGGTCGCGCGTGATCTTCGCGAAGCCCGTGACCGCGCCCTTCTCGTTGCGTATCGCGGTGATCACGACGTTCGCCCAGAACGTCGTGCCGTCCTTGCGCACGCGCCAGCCTTCATCTTCGAAACGGCCGGTCAGCGCAGCCTGTTCCAGCTCGTAGGTCGGCCAGCCGCGCGCGACGGCTTCCCCGGTATAGAAGCGCGAGAAATGCTGACCGACGATCTCGCTTTCCGCGTAGCCCTTCAGCTTCTGGGCGCCGGCATTCCAGCTGACGATGTTGCCCTTCGCATCGAGCAGAAAGATCGCGTAGTCCGAAATCGCCTGCACGAGCGACAAATAATCGACGCCGACGGGCGCTGACGGCGCGGCCTCGGCCGGCACTCGAGCGCGCTCGGCGTGGTCGTGGGAAGAAGAAGCATCGAGCTGGGTCATGGCGGACATGTCATTGGAACTTTCGTTTTGAGCAAACCTCGCGCCTGGCCCGCGGCGAAGCCGTCGCGCAAGCGGTTGCGCGGTCCACGGAGGGGCCGGGATGCGTCGCCAAGGGCGCTCGCGCGCCGGCTGATAAGGCGCCAAGCTTATAACGGCGAGCCCCGCGATAGCTAGCGGGTCATGACGGAAAACGTCGCCGCGCTGCGGTTTCGGCTTTCCGTTTTGCCCTTCGTTGGCAAAAACAGGCGTGTCAATTGAAAAAGGTATTCACGACGCGGCGGGCTGCGCGATCGGCCACCATGAGGCCAGCAAGAAAGACAAGGCCGCGAGTCGACCCGCTGGAAAATACTGGCTGCCGCGAGGAACACGAGCAGATAACAGCGGGCCGACCGTCGCGTGATGCCAACGGCCGGCCCGGCTCGACATCGCTGCAAATCGGCACGCATCGCCAATCGAAACTGCTGCTGCGCTGGCGCGCCCGTCAAGCCGCCGCGTTGATCTTTTCCGCGAGCTTCGCGTCGTAGCTCGAATGGACATGCACGCGTTTCCTGTCGGGATACGCGTACGCGTACGCCTTGCGCAGCGCGAGCGACGCCTCGTGAAAGCCCGACAGGATCAGCTTCTGCTTGTTCGGATAGTTCGCGATGTCGCCGACGGCGAAGATGCCCGGCCGCGAGCTTTCGTAGTTCGAAGTATCAACGTCGACGCGCCCGCCATGAATCGTCAGTCCCCATTGCGCGATCGGTCCGAGATCGGCGACGAGTCCATACAGCGCGATCAGATGGTCGGCTTCGAGCTGTGTCTCGCCGTTGACCTGCCGCAGCGTCAGCGAACGCAGCGTGCCGTCTTCCACATCGAGCGCCGCGATCCCGCCGACGACGAAGTCCATCTCGCCAGCGTCGACCGCGCGCCGCATCAGCTCGACGCTCGAATCGGCCGCGCTGAAGCCGGCGCGCCGATGCACGAGGGTCACGCGCCGCGCGACCTTGCGTAGTGCCAGCGCCCAGTCGAGCGCCGAATCGCCACCGCCCGCGACGACCACGTTTTTGTCGGCGAAATCGGCGAGGCGCGGCACGCTGTAGTGCACGTAGCGCTTTTCCAGCGGCACGGCCTCGGGGAGCGGGAGCTTTTGCGGGACGAACGCGCCGTTACCGGCGGCCAGCAGGATCGCCGCGACGTCGAACACGAGGCCGCGCTGCGTGCGCACGGTCCAGCGTCCGTCGTCGCGCTGCTCGACCGTGTCGACGCGCTGTTCGAGATGAATCGGCACATCGAACGGCTTGCATTGCGCGACCAGTCGCTCGACCAGTTCGCGCGCGGTGCACGCCGGAATCGCGGGGATATCGTAGATCGGCTTCTCGGGATACAGCTCGATGCATTGGCCGCCGACCCGTCCGAGTATGTCGACGATCTGACAGGTGAGGCCGATCACGCCGGCCTCGAATGCCGCGAACAGAGCCACGGGACCGGCGCCGACGATCAGGACATCGGTGCGGATCGGCGAGGTGGGCACAGCGGACGGATCGGTGGCAACGGTCATGGGGCAGGTCTCCGGATCACGGTGAAAGGCGCAATGGAAGCGTCGATGACCCACCATACCGAATCGGCCCGCACGCGGCAACGATGCCATCGTCGACGGTAAGGGTGCTGGGCGTGCCCGCTCAACGCCCGAAAGTGGCTACCTGAAAATACCTGGAATCGGCCATTCTTATGATCCAAACGACGGACTAAGCTAACCCCAGTCCGATGCATCGCATCGTCCAACCCTCCCAGGAGCCCATCATGGAACAACGTCTCGACTTCTACAAAGCCAATCCCGCCGCGATCAAATCGCTGCTCGGCGTCGAAGAGCGCATCGGCAAATCGTCGCTCGAAAAATCGCTGACCGAACTGGTGCGGTTGCGCGCGTCGCAGATCAACGGCTGCGCGTATTGCGTCGATATGCATACGGCGGACGCGCGCAAGGGCGGCGAAACCGAGCGGCGTCTCGCGACCGTCGTCGTGTGGCGCGAAACGCCGTTCTTCACGGACCGCGAACGCGCGGCGCTCGAGTGGACCGAAGCGCTCACGCTGGTGTCGCACGATCATGTGCCCGACGCGGTATGGCAGGCGGTGCGGCCGCATTTCAGCGACGAGGAACTGGTCGACCTGACGCTGCTCGTCTCGGCGATCAATGCATGGAACCGCTTCGCGATCTCGTTCCGGAAGATGCCGGCCTGAGCGGCGGCATAACGGCAGCATGAGGCGACGCACTGCCCGCCTCACTCCCCGATCCACGACCCGCGCAGATCGCTGTCATGCAGCAATTGCAGCAGCGTGCCCGCCGGGCGACTCAAGCGCTTCGCCGCCAGCGCGATGAATTCCACCGACGGCAGCGTCGGCAGTCCGGCCGCATTCAACGGCGGCGCGAGGCCGCGCGCGGCCAGATACTGCGGCCGCACGGTGATGCCGAGTCCGCCGCGCGCGGCCGCGATACAGCCGGAATGACTGCTGCTCGTGCAGACGATCTGCCAGCTCGCGCCGGCTTCGGCGAGCGCATCGAGCACGACCGCGCGCGTCACGCTCGGCTCGGCGACCAGAATCAGCGGCAGCGGCTGACTCAGATCGACGAGCGTACCGGTCCGCGCGAGCCATTCGAGGCGCCCGGTGAAAAGCGCCACGCCGCGCCGGTCACCGAGCCGGCGCTTGCCGACCAGCAGATCGATCGCGCCCGCGTCGAGCAACTCGTAGAGCCTGCCCGTCATGCCGATCGTGATTTCCAGTTCGACGTCGGGATGCGCGTTGCGAAACGCCGCGAGCACGGTGGGGAGCGGGCCGAGCGCGATGTCGTCCGACGAGCCGAGCCGCACGCGCCCCTTCAGACGCGGCGCGCGAAACTGCGATTCCGCGCGCGACAGCGCCTGCAGGATCACGCTCGCATGCGCGAGCATCGCTTCGCCGTCGGGTGTCATCGCGAGCGAATGGGTGTCGCGCACGAACAGGCGCCGGCCCACGCTCTGTTCGAGGCGCCGGATATGTTCGCTGACGCTCGACTGCGTCAGGTCGAGCCGCCGCCCCGCTTCGGTGAAGCTATGGCAAGCCGCGACGGTCGAGAAGGTCTTGAGCCAGATTGGATTGAGCATGCGTGATTGTGGCGCTGCTTATCGGCATTGTCGATAACAGTCAGCGGGCTTAGTGGGGTTCCCGATTGACGAGGATGTCAATAAGATGACGGAATTCCGCCTGGCCCCGCTCTGGCGGCGCTTTGCCGCCGCCGCGCCCACTGTCGAAAACATGACCAAGGATTCCTCTCAAACTGCCCTACTATGGATCGTCGCCGCCGGCTTCTTCATGCAGTCGCTCGACACGACGATCGTCAACACCGCGCTGCCGTCGATCGCGAACAGCCTGCGCGTCGCGCCGCTCGCGATGCAACCGGTCGTCGTCGCCTACACGCTGACGATGGCGATGCTGACGCCCGCCTCCGGCTGGCTTGCCGACCGCTTCGGCACCCGCCGCGTCTATTTCGCCGCCATTCTCGTATTCGTGCTCGGCTCGATCTGCTGCTCGAGCGCGCACACGCTCGGCCAGCTCGTGATGGCGCGCGTGCTGCAAGGCCTCGGCGGCTCGATGCTGCTGCCGATCGGACGCCTCGCGGTGCTGCGCAGCGTGTCGGGCGAGCAATACGTGTCGGCGCTCGCGTTCATATCGATCGCGGGGCAGCTCGGCCCGATCGCCGGGCCAACGCTCGGCGGCTGGTTCGTGCAGGCGATCACGTGGCACTGGATCTTTCTGATCAACGTGCCGATCGGCGCGCTCGGTCTGTACGCGGTGCATCGCTTTCTGCCGTCGCATGACGAGGCGCAGGCGCCGCCGTTCGATGTGATCGGCTGCGCCCTGCTGTCGTCGTGCATGATCGCGTTTTCGCTCGCGATCGACGCGCCGGTCCCCTCGCATCGCGCGGCGTGGTCGGCGGGGCTGTTCGCGTTGGCCGTCGCCAGCGCGCTCGCCTACATTCCGTACGCCAGAAACCGCCGCGATCCGCTGTTCAAGCTGTCGCTGTTCGGCGAGCCGAACTTCAGCGTCGGCCTGATCGGCAACCTCGTATGCCGGGTCGGTTCGAGCGCGGTGCCGTTCCTCGTGCCGCTGCTGCTGCAATTGCAGCTCGGCTACTCGCCGCTGCACTCGGGTCTGATGATGCTGCCCGCGGCACTCGCCGGCACGCTCGCGAAACGCTGGATTGCGCCGCTCGTGCGCCGCTACGGCTACGACACGTTCCTGCTCGTCAACACGGTCATCGTCGGCTCGGCAATCGTCGCGTTCTCGCTGATTTCGCTCGGCACACCGCTCGTGATCGAAATCGCGATCCTCGCGGTGTTCGGCGCGGCCAACTCGATGCAGTTCGCGGCGATGAACAGTGTCACGCTGAAGGACCTGTCGCACGAAGACGCCGGCATGGGCAATAGCCTGTTCTCGATGGTGCAGATGCTTGCGATCGGGCTTGGCGTGTCGATCGGCGGCGGGCTCGTCAATCTGTTCGCGGCGCAATGGTCGGCGGCGCTCGGCTTCCGGCTCGCATTCGTGTGCGTCGGCGCGATCACGCTCGTGTCCGCGTGGATCTTTCGCCACCTCGACGACCCGTCTGGCACGCGCGTGATTCGCGGCCAGGCTGCGCCGAGCGCGGCGCGTTGAGACCCGACGCGTTTCATCGCGTGCCGGCGCATGCATTCGAAAGGTCTTAGCGTTAGCATGTCGGGCATCCATGGCTACCAGGCAGGGAGCCCCGATGCCATTTGATGAGCGCGTGCTGAACGGCATGGGCGTCCTGACTGCGATCGTCGATTGCGGCAGTTTCGCGGCCGCCGGTGAAGCGCTCGACATGTCGCAATCGGGCGTAAGCCGCTCGGTCGCCCGGCTCGAAGCACGCCTCGGCATTCGTCTGTTCGACCGCACCACGCGCTCGGTCACGCTGACCGACGAAGGCCGGCGTTTCTACGAGCAGATCGTGCCGCTGCTCGGCGGACTCGAGGAAGCGGCCGCCTCCGCCGCGCACGGCGCGACCGCGGTGCGCGGGCGTCTGCGCGTCAACATGGACCCGTTCTTTTCGCGGCTGGTGCTCGGGCCGCGCCTCGGCGGCTTCATCGACAAACATCCGGACCTGCAGCTCGAACTCGTCACGCGCGACCAGTTGGGCGACATGGTCGGGGACGGCTTCGATGTCGCGATCCGCTTCGGCGACCCGCCGGTGTCGACGCTCGTCGCCCGCAAGCTGCTCGATACGCGCATCCTGACCGTCGCGGCGCCGTCGTATCTGAAGAAGCATGGCAAGCCGGCGAATCCGGGCGAGCTCGAAGACGGCCGGCATATCTGCATCAAGTTTCGCGATCCGCTCACCGGTTATCCGTTCAGCTGGGAATTCCATCGCGGCCGCAAGCAGCTCGCGCTGACGCCGCAGGGGCGGCTGACCGTCAACGACGTCGGCACGCTGCATAGCGTATGCATCGCGGGCCAGGGCATCGCGCAGATTCTCGCGCTCGGTGCGGAGTCGCTGCTTGCGAGCGGCAAGCTGATCGAGCTCTTTCCGGATTGGGGCGACGAGGTGTACCCGCTGTATGCGCTGTATCCGTCGCGGCACCATCCGCCGGCCAAGGTGCGCGTGTTTCTCGACTTCATCATGTCGCTGACGGGCGGCAGGCCGCGCCACGCGGTTGCCTGAGCGCGGAACGTCTGTTTGCTCCCGCCCGGGTCCGCCTCTTGCTGCCGGAGGCTTGTCTTCCCTCCAGGAGAGCAGCGATGAGCAAAACGACGGAAAAATCCCAAGGCGAAGCAAAAAGCGCGGCCGACAACGAATCGAAAAGCGAGGCCAGCGCCCAGACCGAGGATTTCGCGCATCCGCACCGCGCCGTGCATAGCGACAACGCGAAGAGCAAGATGCCCGAGCGCCACGACGAAGGTCACAAGCAGTCTCCGGCGGACCGTCCGGGCAAAAAGCCCGGCGAGGGCGAACCGTCAGTCGGTTGAAAAAATAGAACCCTATATCGGAGCGGCCTTGGCTGCGTCGTGCATCCGGGCCGCATCACTTTTCCCTTCCAGCACCTTTCTGTAAGCAAACATTTCTTCCTCATTTTTACCGAATATTTTTTTGACGCCTTGGACTATTTTGCTGCTTGCAGCAAGGTGTGCGCCCTGCGAACCGGCTGCCGCTTTCCGCCGGTTTTGGCCGCTTCCGATCGATAAAAGGCGTCATCATGTCCAACGCGTCAAGTTCTCCCCTCGCCCGTGCGGCGCTCGCCCATGTGTCCGTCTGCGTGCCCACCTGCAATCGTCCCGACCTGCTGATCGAATGCGTCGACTCGTGCCTCGCGCAAAGCTATCCGCATGTCGAAATCGTGATTGGCGACGATTCGACGGACGCGCGCTCGCGGCAACTGGTCTTGCAGCGTTACCGCGACGAGCCGCGCGTGCGCTACGAGAAGCACGAGCCGCCGCTTGGCCAGGCGCGCAATGTGTCGAGCCTGTTCGAGCGGGCGCGCGGCGACAAGATCCTGCTGATCCACGACGACGATCTGCTGACGAGCGACGCCGTCGACAAACTCGTGTCGTTATGGCAGCGCTATCCGCGGCTCGATGCGGCATTCGGTGCGCAATACGAAGCGGATCACGACGGCGCGATCGATCTCGCCGCGAGCGCGCGCCTGAACGAGGCGTTCCGGCGCACCGAGGCCCGCGAGGGTCTCCAGCCGCTCGCGGGCCGCACCGGCCTGATCCAGATGTTTCCGAACAATGGCTGGATGGCCGACGCGCGGCT
Source organism: Paraburkholderia sp. 31.1 (assembly GCF_014397645.1). Taxonomy (NCBI): domain Bacteria; kingdom Pseudomonadati; phylum Pseudomonadota; class Betaproteobacteria; order Burkholderiales; family Burkholderiaceae; genus Paraburkholderia; species Paraburkholderia sp. 31.1. The sequence continues at coordinate 197,845 of NZ_VZQN01000005.1, read as the reverse complement.
CGTCAAGCGGGTCGGCTACGACGCGCGGTATGGCGTCTGCTGCGACTACGTGTTCGGCACCGAGCTATGCCTGGCCGCGCGCGAGGTGTTTTATCTGCACGACTACGTGTCGGTGTATCGGAAGACCGCGACGTCGGTCTCGCACAGCTCGCGCGGCACGAGCATGGCCGCAACGTTGAGCGCCTATGCGTTCGTGAAGTCGCTGCGTCTGGCGGCGCCGCTCGAACCGTCGCGGCGGCAGGCGCTGCGGCGGCTCGTACCGATCGTGGTGTCGATTCACGCGAGAAACGGCGAGGCGCGCGCGGGCTGGCGCATCGCGCGCGCGCATCTGTTCGCCTACAACTACGGCTTTAGCGCGCGGCTTTACTACCATCTGCTGATGCTGGCGCGCGCGGCCTGGCGTGGCCGTCTGCCGATGCCGCGCGCCGCGGCCGATGCTGTCGCCGGCGTAGCGGCGACGCCGTCGATGGCGACCGTCGCGGCGGTTGGCGCGGTCACGGTGAATGAGGCCGCGAGGGTCGATGAGTTCGTCGACGATGGAACAGGCCGAGAGCTTGCGCGACCTGCTGCATGCGTGGGGGACACGGATCGTCGTCAATTAAGCGAAGCGCGCTGCTCCTCGCTTGCGGATTGACGCGCAAACGTCGATGCCATGAAAAACGGCGGCCCGGTTGCCCTGGACCGCCGCCTGAACGCTGCCATCGCGGCACGACGTTTCGCCGTGTCCGACTAGCGGTTCACGGCTCGTGCCGCAGATACCCTTCCGACGAGGGATCGCGCATGCGCAGCGACACGATACCCGCGAGTGCACACAGCGCCGTCACGTACCAGAAGAACATCGTCTCGACACCGGCGGACTTCAGCCACAGCGCGACATATTCCGCCGAGCCGCCGAAGATCGCATTGGCGAGCGCATACGACAGCCCTACGCCAAGCGCACGCACTTGCGGTGGAAACATTTCCGCCTTGATCAGGCCGCTGATCGACGTATAGAAGCTGACGATCGCGAGCGCCACCACGACCAACGCGAAGGCCGCATACGGGCTCGTCACGTCTTTCAGCGCATGCAGCAGCGGCACCGTGCCAAGCGTCGCGAACAGGCCGAAACACAGCATCGAGCGGCGCCGCCCGATGCGGTCCGACAATGCGCCGAACGCCGGCTGCATCAGCATGTAGACGAACAACGCGGCGGTCATCACCGAGCTCGCGGTCTTCGCGTGCATGCCGGCCGTGTTGACCAGGTACTTTTGCATGTAGGTGGTGAACGTATAGAAGATCAGCGAGCCGCCGGCCGTGAAGCCGAGCACCGTCATGAACGCGCTCTTGTGCTCCCACAGCCCGCGCAGCGTGCCCGCTTCCTTGCGCTGGCGCATCGCCGCGGTGGTGGTTTCATCAAGGGATTTACGCAGATAGAGCGCGATCAACGCGGCGAAGGCGCCAATCACGAACGGCACACGCCAGCCCCACGCCTTCAGCTCTTCGGTCGTCAGCGTCTGTTGCAGGGTCACGAGCACGAGCAGCGCGCACAGTTGGCCGCCGATCAGCGTCACATACTGGAACGACGCGAAAAAGCCACGCCGGCCCCTCAACGCGACTTCGCTCATATAGGTCGCGCTGGTGCCGTATTCGCCGCCCACCGACAGCCCCTGCAACAGCCGCGCGAGCAGCAGCAACGCCGGCGCGAGCGCGCCGATCTGCGCGTAGGTGGGGAGCATCGCGATCACCAGCGAGCCGCCGCACATCATGAATACCGACACCATCATCGCGGTGCGGCGACCACGTTTGTCGGCGAGCCGCCCGAAGAACCAGCCGCCAATCGGCCGCATCAGGAAGCCCGCAGCGAACACGCCGGCCGTGTTCAGCAACTGCGTGGTCGTGTTGCCGCTCGGGAAGAACGACGGCGCGAAGTAAAGCGCCGTGAACGAATACACATAGAAGTCGAACCACTCGACGAGATTGCCCGATGAAGCGCCGACGATTGCAAAAATGCGGCGCCGTGTGTCGTGCGCCGAGGCCACGACGTATTGTTCGGTTTGGTCGTTCATGCTGGTGTCTTTCCTTATTTAAACGAGGAGGACGGTCGTGGCGCCGCCTTGATGTCGCGCGCCCAGCCTGAGCGGCCGTCGCGGGTGCGCGAATTTTACATAAATGAAAGCACGGGAAGGTTCTTTGTCAGCGTGGCCTGATGAAAGCCCTGGGTCGGCCGGATTTGCGCACCAGAAGAACGAAGCCCCTGCCAGTTGGGGACTGGCAGGGGCTTGACGGGCGACACGGACCGCTCAGGCGGGAGTCAGGCGGCGCTCATATTCTCACGGACGGCGGCATATAGCGGCAGTCGTAGCGTTTTCTGACGGTACCGTTTTCGTCGACGCTCTCGAGGTACACGTCGAACTGCCACAAGCGCGCCATGTGCTTGAGCACCTCTTCGCTATCCGACGACAGGTGCCGGTTATCGCTCATGAAATGCCGCAACGTCAGGCTGCGATCGCCGCGTGTATTGACGGCCCACACCTGAATGTTCGGCTCACGGTGATGCATGTCGTACTGCCGCGACAACGCCTGGCGCACGTACTGGTAGCCGCTATCGTCGTGAATCGCCGACACTTCGAGCGCGTCGCGCATGTCGTCGTCGAGCACCGAGAACAGGCGCATTTCGCGGATCAGATGCGGCGACAGATACTGCGCGATGAAGCTCTCGTCCTTGAAGTTGCGCATCGCGTAGTGCATCGCGGGCAGCCACGGACTGCCGGCCAGATTCGGAAACCACTTGCGGTCTTCGTCGGTCGGCGCTTCGCAGATGCGCCGGATATCGCTCATCATCGAAAAGCCCAGCGCATACGGATTGATGCCGCTGTAATACGGCTTCGTGACCGGCGGCTGATAGACGACGTTGCTGTGTGAATGGAGAAACTCCATCATGAAGCCGTCTTCGAGCTTGCCCTGGTTGTACATCGTATTGAGCAGCGTGTAGTGCCAGAACGTCGCCCAGCCTTCGTTCATCACCTGGGTCTGCCGCTGCGGATAGAAGTACTGACCGATCTTGCGCACGATCCGGATCACCTCGCGCTCCCACGCTTCGAGCAGCGGCGCGTTTTTCTCCGCGAAATACAGCAGGTTTTCCTGCGGCTCGGGCGGATAGCGCCCCTCGACCTCTTCGGGCAGCGGCGTATGGCGCGTGGGCAACGTGCGCCACAACTCGTTGACCTGCGACTGCAGATACGCCTCACGTTCGCGACGCGCGGCGAACTCCTTCTGGAGCGACAGCTTCTGCGGCCGCTTGTAGCGGTCCACGCCGTAATTCATCAGCGCGTGGCACGAGTCGAGCAATTCCTCGACGCGATCGAGCCCATAGCGCTCCTCGCATTCCGCGATGTAATTCTTTGCGTAGACGAGGTAGTCGATGATCGCGTGCGCGTCCGTCCATAAGCCGAACAGATAGTTGCCCTTGAAGAACGAGTTGTGACCATAGGCCGCATGCGCGATGACGAGCGCCTGCATCGTCATCGTGTTCTCTTCCATCAGATAGGCGATGCAGGGGTTCGAATTGATGACGATTTCGTACGCGAGCCCCATCTGGCCGCGGCGATAGCTTTTTTCGGTAGCAAGGAAATGTTTGCCGAACGACCAGTGACGGTAGTTCACCGGCATGCCGACGGACGCATAGGCATCCATCATCTGTTCGGCGCTGATGAGTTCGAGCTGGATCGGATATACGTCGAGTTCGTATTGCTCCGCAACGCGGGCAATATGCGAGTCGTACTCTTCGATCAATTCGAAGGTCCAGTCGGACGGGCACGGCAGAGGCCGTCTATCGGCTACGTTCATACGGACTTCCCTTTGCCCTCGTTGGGCGTTCCGGTGTGTCCCGTGCTGCAGCATCGCGGACTGCTCCGGCGTGAGCGGCTCCCGTGCTGGCCGCTCACGCCTCGGCATGCCCCGACTGTCGCTGCGGCACGCCTTTGTTGCGCTGCGGCGCGATCATACGGCGGGTCACCCCTTGTCGTACGAATCGCCGCGCGCTTCGTCGTTCAGGCGCTTCGTGCGCCACCAGTATCCCATCAGGAAGTCGCCGCCTGCTTCTCGAACAGCTCGCGAAACACCGGATAAATATCGGCCGCGGTTTCGACCTTCTTCATCGCCATGTGCGGTTGCGACAGCGCCAGTTGCGCGTATTCGAGCCACAGATTCTGCTCTTCGGGCGTCACCTGAATATACGCAAAATACCGCACCTTCTCCAGGATGTCATCCGAGAGTATTTTGCGGCACTTCGGCGAGTCGTCGGTCCAGTTGTCGCCGTCGGACGCCTGGGCGCCGTAAATGTTCCATTCAGTCGGCGAGTAGCGCTCGTCCATCACCTTGCGCATCAGTTCGAGCGCGCTCGACACCACGGTGCCGCCGCTTTCGGTCGAGTGGAAAAACGTGTCTTCGTCGACTTCCTCGGCGCGCGTGTGGTGGCGGATGAACACGACTTCGATGCGCTCGTAGTTACGCTTCAGGAACAGGTACAGCAGGATGAAGAAGCGCTTCGCGAGATCCTTGCGCTGCTCGTCCATCGAACCGGACACGTCCATCAGGCAGAACATCACCGCCTGGCTCGACGGCGTAGGCTGCTTCACGCGATTCACGTAGCGCAGATCGAACGGATCGATGAACGGGATCCGCCAGATGCGTCCTTTCAGATGGTGGATGTCGTCTTCGAGCAGCTTGATCTCGTCGCGGCGATCGGCGGGATCGGCCTTCAGCTCTTCCAGCTGCCGCTCCATTTCGTGCAGCTGGTTGACGAGCGGCGCGCCGAGCGCGATGCGCCGGCCGAGCGCGCTGCGCAACGAGCGCACCACGTCGATATTGTTTGGCGTGCCCTCCGCGGCCCAGCCCGCGCGGACGCTTTTCCACGTCGGCACGGCCATCAGATGGGTCTTGACGAGACGCGGCAGTTCGAGGTCGTCGAAGAAATACTGCATGAACTCTTCGCGGCTCAGCTCGAACACGAAGTCGTCCTGACCCTCGCCCTCGTTGCTGGCCTGACTGCCTCCGCCGCCGCCACCGCCTTGCGGGCGCTGGATCTTGTCGCCGCGGATGTAGTCCGAGTTGCCGGGATGCACCATCTCGCGCCGGCCGCCCGGTCCATGACGGAACGACGGCTCCGCGATGTCCTTGCGCGGAATGGTGATGCTCTGGGTGTTCTGGATGTCCTTGATGCTGCGATCGCGCACCGCCTCCGAAACGGCACGACGAATATAGCTTTTGACGCGGCGCAAAAAGCGCTCACGGTTCGCAATACTCTTGTTCTTGCCTGCCAACCTGCGGTCGATGATTTGATGAAGCACGCCCGGTCTCCCGTCCATGCAACCGCGATTCCCTGCGGCCGCACTAATATTTCGGGTGCGCGAGACGCCCGCCGCGCAGTGCAATGCTATGCGGCTTGCGCCTCGCCGGTTGCCCGTACGGTCGAACCGTACGGGCGGCACACCATGAGTATCATGCGCGCATCATGACGACTTGCGCACGCGCAGATACCAATCGCACAGCAAGCGCACCTGCTTCGGCGTATAGCCCTTCGCCACCATGCGATTGACGAAGTCTTCATGCTTGCGCTGCTCTTCGGCCGAGCCTTTCGCGTTGAACGAGATCACCGGCAACAGCTCTTCCGTGTTCGAGAACATCTTCTTTTCGATCACGACGCGCAGCTTCTCGTAGCTGATCCACGCGGGGTTCTTGCCCGCATTCGCAGCCCGCGCACGCAGCACGAAATTCACGATCTCGTTGCGGAAGTCCTTCGGATTGCTGATGCCCGCGGGCTTCTCGATCTTCTCCAGCTCGGCGTTCAACGCGGCACGGTCGAAGCTTTCGCCGGTGTCGTGGTCGCGGAACTCCTGATCCTGGATCCAGAAGTCCGCGTACGTGACATAGCGGTCGAAGATGTTCTGACCGTACTCGGAGTACGACTCCAGGTACGCGGTCTGAATCTCCTTGCCGATGAACTCCGCATAGCGCGACGCGAGCACGTCCTTGATGAAGGACAGATACTTCTGCTCGGTTTCCGGCGGGAACTGCTCGCGTTCGATCTGCTGTTCGAGCACGTACATCAGATGCACCGGATTGGCCGCGACCTCGGTCGAGTCGAAGTTGAACACGCGCGACAGAATCTTGAACGCGAAGCGAGTCGACACGCCGGTCATGCCTTCGTCGACGCCCCCGAAGTCGCGATACTCCTGATACGACTTCGCCTTCGGGTCCGTGTCCTTCAGATTCTCGCCGTCGTAGACCTGCATCTTTGAGAACAGGCTCGAGTTCTCCGGCTCGTGCAAACGCGTGAGCACGGACAACTGCCCCATCATCTTCAGCGTGCCCGGCGCGCAGACCGCGCTGGCGAGCGACGAGTTGCGCAGCAGCTTCTCGTAGATCTTGACCTCTTCGCTATAGCGCAGGCAGTACGGCACCTTGACGACGAAGATCCGGTCGAGCAGTGCCTCGTTGTTACGGTTGTTGCGGAATGCCTTCCATTCCGATTCGTTCGAGTGAGCGAGGATGATGCCGTCGAACGGAATCGCGCCGAAGCCTTCCGTGCCCTTGAAGTTGCCTTCCTGGGTCGCCGTGAGCAGCGGGTGCAACACCTTGATCGGCGCCTTGAACATTTCGACGAACTCGAGCAGGCCCTGATTGGCGAGGCACAGGCCGCCCGAGTAGCTGTACGCGTCGGCATCGTCCTGCGCGTACTGTTCGAGCTTGCGGATGTCGACCTTGCCGACCAGCGACGAAATGTCCTGATTGTTCTCGTCGCCCGGTTCGGTCTTCGAGATAGCGATCTGGCGAAGGATCGACGGATAGCGGCGCACCACGCGGAACTTGCGGATGTCGCCGTTGTACTCGTGCAGGCGCTTGACCGCCCACGGACTCAGAATGCCTCGCAGGTAGCGACGAGGAATGCCATATTGCTCTTCGAGGATCGGACCGTCTTCCTCGTAGTCGAACAGACCGAGCGGCGATTCGTTGACGGGCGAGCCCTTGATCGCATAGAACGGCACGCGTTCCATCAATTGCTTCAGACGTTCCGCGATCGACGACTTGCCGCCGCCGACCGGTCCTAACAGATACAGGATCTGCTTCTTTTCTTCGAGCCCCTGGGCCGAATGCCGGAAGTAGGCGACCACCTGCTCGATCACCTCTTCCATTCCGTAGAATTCACGGAATGCGGGGTATACCTTGATGACCTTGTTCGCGAAGATACGCGATAAACGCGGATCGTTGCGAGTGTCGATCTGTTCCGGTTCTCCGATTGCCGTCAACATGCGTTCGCCCGCAGTGGCGTACGCGGCGGGATTGTCTTTGCAGAGCGCGAGATACTCCTCGAGCGAGAGTTCGTCCTCCCGTGTTTTCTCGAAGCGGGTCGCGAAACTGCTGTAGATATCCATGCTACCTCCTCGCCGAAGTCTGGGGCGATGTCGTGCGCGGCGCGCTATTCGGAAACGACATCGCTCGAATTCATCCTAAACCCTTTTAAATTTTTTTTCACGGACTACGTTGCGAAAATCGCGCCGTAACCGCCACCGCTACAATCCTCACTTGGAAACAGAGATTCGACCACCTACAATTTTTTTTACTCATGCAGCAACCAGTCACATCATCTGCTGCACCGCTGTATCGCTACTTTCTTCAGCACCGCATCGCTAGTCAGTGCTCCTGCACGACTTCGCCGGACCGCTGCATCGCGTCAAGTCACCGCGTTGCTATTGCACATCCCGTACCCGCACCGTCGACCCTCCGCCAAAATGCGGCTGTCTGCGCACGCACACTTCGTCACCAAAAGCATGCACGTGACGAACTCGCGGCGCTCTCATAGGTGTGGAAGCGGCAAAGTTGCAACAAATGCATTCGAACAGGTTGACGATTCAAAGACTGCCACCGTTTCAAATTCGCCAAAATAAAAACGGCTGCACGCGGGCAGCCGTTTGGAATCAAGCGTTGTAATTTGCGGTTACAAGCGCCGCAGCATCCGATCAGGTCAGTTCAATTTCCACTTCACCCAATCCGTCGATATGACCACGCACGATGCCGGGTTCGTCGATCTTGTGCGCGCCGACGTATGAACCGGTGGTCAAGGTCCAGTTGCGCTCGATCGTGATGCCCATCGCCGCGCAATGGTTGACGAACCACACGAGCAGCTCGCGCGGATCGCCTGCCGGATTGCCGGTCACTTCCGGTATCAGCGAGCGGCCGTTGAAACTCAGCTCCAGTTCCGGCGATACGAAGTCGAAGCCGCGCGCGAGGCTCGCATAGACGGCCGGATGGCCGGTGATCAGCGCGCCGTTGTTCTGCGCGTCGGCCAACTGCGCGAGCGGCGCGACGTTCGGCCATTCGGCGAAGCGGCTGTCGACGATCTCGATGGCCGGCAGCACGGCGCCGACCTTCGATAGTACCTCGTCGCGCGCATACGCCTGAGCGCGCGGCTCGATCGTCACGTCGAAGCGGAACGCGATCTCGAGCTCCACCAGCACGCGAAAGAAGCCGTCATGCGCGAGCCTCGCTGGCGACGGCATCACCAGCGAGGCCGGAATCGGTGCGCCCGACGCGGCGCCGCCCGGCGACTTCGCGCCGATCTTCCAAGCGCCGGTCGACTCGCCGAGGCCCTCGATCACCGCCTGCTGGATCGCGTAGGCGGTCGCCGCGTCGGGCGGCAGGCTGTCGGGTGCGGGCGCGTCGATCGGCCGGCGCTGCCGGCGCGCCTCGACGAGGCGTTGCGCAAGATCGTATCGCGTCATGTCGGTTCTTTGTGGCTGGCGCATGGCAGGGTTCGCAGGACGTAGCAATATGTGGGAACCACCTGTTGGAGGTGCGGGCAGCCGCGCGCCGCGCAAACGGATCGGGGCCGTGCCCGTCAATGTACCGGATCGCGACACGCGCCGGTGAAAGGCGGCGCCGCGCAAACGTTAATTCTTGCCGGAGCTGAAAAAAAACCGCGCATGGGGTGTCCAGGCGCGGCTTTTCGCGAAGCGATCGTCGCGGGTGCGACGCGGATGCCGGACAGCTAGCGAACGGGAACGCGAACGGCTGTTGCGCCGAACGTCGCGTCTCGACTCACCTGACGCACGACAGCGCCGCCGCCCATGTACACCTGATCCGAGCCAGCTCAGAAGGTCTCCCAATCCTGGTCGCTGCCGGCCGTCGCCGCGGACCTGGCCGGCGCGCGCGTGGGCGTGGGCGCGGCCGCTACCTGCGGCGCGACAGCGCCCCCGGCCGGGTTCGATGCCTTCGCCGGCAACGCCGCCTGCGCGGTAGCCGGCGCGAGCTTGCGTGCGCGTGTAGCGACCGGGCGCGTGGACACCGGGCGCTTCGGCGCCGCAAGCGCCGACGCCGCTTCGTGACCGCCACGGCCGCTGTCGTCGACCTGGAACACCGCGACCGCGCTGCGCAGCCGCGCCGCCTGCTCCTCGAGCGACGACGCGGCGGCGGCCGCTTCCTCGACAAGCGCCGCATTCTGCTGCGTGACCTCGTCCATCTGCGTGACCGCGCGCGCGACCTGGTCGATGCCGCCGCTCTGCTCCTCCGACGCCGCCGCGATCTCGCCCATGATGTCGGACACGCGCTGCACCGCGCTGATGATTTCGCTCATCGTGCGGCCGGCCTCGTCGACGAGCGCCGAGCCCGACTGCACGCGCTCGACCGACGTATCGATCAGCTCCTTGATCTCCTTGGCCGCCGCCGACGAACGCTGCGCGAGGCTGCGCACTTCGCCCGCGACGACCGCGAAGCCGCGCCCCTCCTCGCCGGCGCGCGCCGCCTCGACGGCTGCGTTCAACGCGAGGATGTTGGTCTGGAAGGCAATGCCCTCGATGATCGAGATGATGTCGGCGATCTTCGCCGAGCTCTGGTTGATGTCGCCCATCGTGCCGACCACCTGGCCGACCACCGCGCTACCCTTGTTGGCGATCTCGGACGCGTTGGCCGCGAGCGCGCTCGCCTGGCGCGCGTTGTCGGCATTCTGCCGCACCGTACCGGTCAGCTGCTCCATGCTCGAGGCGGTTTCCTGCAGCGCCGACGCCTGCTCCTCGGTCCGCGACGACAGGTCGATGTTGCCCGCCGCGATCTGGCGCGTCGCGGTCGCGATCGACTCGCTACCGCCGCGCACGCTGCGCACCGTTTCGGTGAGGCTGCGCTGCATTCTGGCGATTCCTTCGAGCAGTTGCCCCATTTCGTCGCGCGATGTCGCGATCACCGGACGACGCAGATCGCCGGCCGCAATCGCATCGAAGTGGCCGAGCGCTTCGTCGAGCGGACGCGCGATCGCGCGGCTCAGCGTCAGATACGACAGCGCCGCCGCCAGCACGCCGACCACCAGCGCGCCGATGCTGACCACGCGGAACGTCTGGAAACTGCTCTGCGCGGAGTCGTAGCCCTGCCTGGCCGAATCGAACTGGTATTTGCGCAGCGCGTCGTCGGCGCCGACGAGGTCGTTGAAGACGACCTGCAGATTCTTCGCGTGCTCGACCAGCTTGCCCTGATCGTTCGCCGTGATCGCCGCCGCGAACGTTTCGAGTTGCTGATGCAGCGCGTTGCGCTTCGCGGCGACGTCCTGCGCAAGCCGGTCTTCGTCCGCGTCGCGTGGCAAATCGAGATATTTTTTCCACCACGTGTCGGACGTGCCCCCGAGCATGCGCCCGCGCTCGATGGTGGTGGCCGCTTCCGGTGTGCCGACCAGGAACGCGGCGCGGTCGAGCGCGAGTCGTTCGCGCGCCGCGTAGATTTCCGCGTTGCCGATGTTCACCGCGCCCGGCATCGCGTTGGTGAACGTGTCCTCATAGGCGTCGTTCGAACGGCTCATGCCGAACAGACCGAAAACGCCGATCGCAACCAGCAACGCGGCGAGGAACGCCATCGTGAGGCCAATTCGCGCCTTGATCGTGATGCCTTTATTCAACATGCTTGGTCCTGTGTGCTGTACTCAATGAGAGGCTGCTGCCTACGCAGCGTGGGAGCGGCGTGTGTTGGGTCCGGCGCTTTTTTGAAAGAGCGCTCTAATTTCGTTTACGGCAGCGCACTCATAGACTTGAAGCATTTAAAAGTATGAACAAAGACGTTGTAAGACGTTGAAAGCAAGTTGACTGGAAATGAGTGTGTTCGCGGCGCGCAGGGAAACGCGGCGATATTCGTCAAAGCACGATTTTTGACGTTGTGTTGGCGGGAATGGGTGGAGATGCGAGCCGTTCGGAGTCGCCCGAAGCGGTGGCAGGACAGTTCGATCAGGCAGCGTGCGCGGTGCCAATGCCGCCGCGGCGTCAGTCCGATGCGTCGACCTCGGAGCGCGTCGGAATCGATGGCTGTGCGCCCGCGCGCGTCACCGATAGCGCGGCGGCGCGCTGCGCGAAGCGGATCGCCGCATCGACGCTCGCGCCCTGCGCGAGCTGCGCCGCGAAGCCGCCGATGAAGGTGTCGCCGGCCGCGGTCGTGTCGACCGCCTCGACGCGCGGCGCGTCGTACAGCGTCGCGGCCGCGCCTTCGAGCGACGCATGCACGCCGCGCGCACCGAGCGTGACCAGCACGTTGCGCGCGCCGGCCGCGCGCAATGCGGCGGCGGCCCGTGCGGCGTCCTCGGGCGAGTCGACGGGGAGACCGCTCAGCGCGGCGGCTTCGAGTTCGTTCGGAATCAGGTAGTCGATCAGCGGCAGCCAGTCGGCCGGCAACGGGCCGGTGGCGGGCGCCGGATTCAGGATCACGGTCTTACCGAGCCGCCGCGCCGCCGCCAGCGCCGCGCGCACTGATTCGGGCGGGGTTTCGAGCTGACAGATCACGACGGCGGCGGCGGCGAGCGTCGCTTCGTGTCGCGCGATGGTGGCCGGCGTGAGCTCGCCGTTGCTGCCCGCGACGATCACGATCGTGTTCTGGCTCGCATCGTCGACGACGATCAGCGCAACACCGCTCGGCTCCCTGCCGGTTTCGAGCGCGGCGCAGTCGATGCGCTCCGCTTCGAGGCCCGCGCGCAGCTGCGCGCCATTCGCATCGGCACCGACGCAGCCGAGCATCGACACCTGCGCGCCGAGCCGCGCGGCCGCGACCGCCTGGTTGCCGCCCTTGCCGCCCGCGACCTGCGCGAAGCCGCGGCCGGCCAGCGTCTCGCCCGGTTGGGGCAGGCGTGGCGAACGCACCACGAGGTCCATGTTCAGACTACCGACCACCGTGACGCGTGCGCGCGTTGGGTTTCTTGCCATTCGAGTGTCCTCCGTTGCGCGACGGGTCGCGTCGCGATTGCGCGCGCGTCCTTCGAGCACCCCTCATGCGTCCTTGATCCGGCGCATCAGGCCGCCAGATCCCGCCGTTCCTCGCCCGCCCATGTCGCGGTGGACTCCCGCACGATCAGCCGCGGCGACACCACGCGGCGGCGCGCAGGCGCTCGCGTGGTGCTGTTCGACGACGCCTCGGCGATCCGGTCGATCAGCGTCTGCGCGGCCGTGTCGCCAAGCGCGCGCACCGACTGTCCGACCGTCGACAGCGACGGGAACGTGAAGCGGCCCAGCTCGATATCGTCGAAACCGATGATCGAGCAATCGCGCGGCACGCTGATATTGCGCTCCGCCGCCGCGCGCAACGCGCCGATGCCCATCATGTCGTTGCCCGCGAAAACCGCCGACGGCCTGACCGTATCGAACAGCTGCGCGGCCGCGCGATGTCCGCCCGTCCCCGAAAAATCGCTTTCGACGATCGCATCGGCCGGAATCTCGATGCCACGCTCGGCCATCGCGCGAATGAAGCCGTGCACCCGCATCGCGCTGACCGCGGTCTGCACCGGCCCCGTGATGCAACCGATCCGCACATGCCCGAGCTCGAGCAGATGACGGGTGGCCAGATACGCGCCCTTCTCGTGATCGATCTGCACGAGGTCCGCGCTGACTCCCTCGATGTTGCGGTCCACCACCACGAGCGGCTCGCGCGCGTCGGCGAGCGCCTGCGCGAGCACGGCGTCGTCGCCGGCCGACGCGACGATCAATCCGTCGATGCGTTTTTCCTGCAGCACGCGCAGATAGTTGCGCTGCTTCGCGGGGTCATCGTCGGAGTTGCAGAAGAACACGCAGTAGCCATTGCGCGCGCAGCCGTCCTCGATGCCGCGCGCGAGCTCCGCGAAATACGGGTTCGTGCTGTTCGGCACCACCAGTCCGATCGTCGCTGTCGAGCGCGCCTTCAGCGAGCGCGCGACCGCCGACGGCACATAGTGCAGTTGACGGATCGCGTGCTCGACTTTCGCGCGCACATCGGCCGACACCGGCCGCGAGTTGTTCACGACGTGCGATACCGTCGTGAACGACACGCCCGCCACCGCCGCTACATCCTTGATCGTCGTCATAACCTGTTGCTCTCCTGTCGAACGGAGTTAGCGCTTTAGCGCTTACTCCGATCCCATGCAGTTTCATCGCGGTCGAACGGAGTTAGCGCTTTAGCGCTTACTCCGATCCCATGCACTCAATCATCGTTGCGCCGCGGCTCCCATCTCAGGCGCGTTTGCGACGGCTGCGGTACGTATCGAGCACCACCGCCACCACGATCACCGCGCCCGTGATCATGCGCTTGGTCGGCTCGTTCGCGCCGATCTGCGCGAGGCCCGCCGCCAGCACCGAAATGATCAGCACGCCAAAGAACGTGCTGATAACCGAACCACGCCCGCCCATCAGGCTCGTGCCGCCGATCACGACCGCCGCGATCACCTGCAGCTCCAGGCCGACACCCGCATTCGGATCGGCCGCCTCGAGCCGCGAGATCTGGAACAGCGCCGCGAGTCCGGACAGCGCGCCCATCAGCGCGAACACGATCACCTTGTACGGCCGCGGATTGACGCCCGCGAGCCGCACCGCTTCCTCGTTGGTGCCGATCCCGACCAGATAGCGCCCGAACACCGTGCGCGTCAGCACCAGTTGCGCGATCACCATCACCGCGACCGCGATCAGAAAGGCCGGCGAGATGCCAAGCGCGATCGGGTTCGACAGAAAATCGAACGCATCGCCGATATACGCGGTGCGCGAATTGGTCATCTGATACGCCATGCCGCGCGCCGCCTCGAGCACGCCGAGCGACACGATGAACGACGGAATTCGCCAGCCCACCGTCACCGCGCCGGTCACGGTGCCGGTCAGCGCCGCGACCGCGACCCCGAGCAGCGCGCCGGCAGCTGGCCCCCAGCCCCACTTCAGCGTCACCACGCTGACCACCGACGCCCCGAGCGCGAGCACCGAGCCCACCGACAGATCGATCCCCGCGATGATCAGCACGAAGGTCATGCCGACCGACATCACGACGAGATCCGGAATCTGGTTCGCGATCGTGCTGAACGTGTCGTAGGTCAGAAAGTGCGAACTCAGCAGCGAGAACAGCACGATCATCGCGAGCAGCGCGCCGGCGAGGCCCAGGTAGTTCGAAAAGCCGAGCCGCGTGCCGGCCGGCTTGCCGCTCGCGAGCGGGGCCGACCGATCGGCGGGCGGCGTCACGGCGGGCGCGTCCGGCGCACCGCCTTGCTTGCCGTCCTGCTTGCCGTCCTGCTGGCCGTCCAACTTGCCGTCCTGTTTGACACCCGCCGCCTCGCGCCACGATTGATCGGTCATCACAGACTCCCTGCTTCGTTGACGCCGTGCGTGTGCAGCAGCGCGTCACGGCCGCGGTAGCCGGCGAACGCAGCCGCGAGCAGCGCATCCTGGCTCCAGCTCGCGCGCTCGAACACGCCTGTCATGCTGCCCGCCGACATCACGCCGATCCGGTCGCAGATCAGCATCAGTTCGCGCAGATCGCTCGACACCACGACGAGCGCGCGGCCGTCGCGAGCGAGCGCGCCCATCAGGCCGTAAATATCGAACTTCGCGCCGACGTCGATGCCGCGCGTCGGTTCGTCGAACAACAGCACGCGGCAGTCGCGCGCGAGCCAGCGGCCGATCACGACCTTCTGCTGGTTGCCGCCCGACAGCTCGCCGACAACCTGCGCGGGCCCCGAGCTGCGAATCCGCATCGCGGCGATCTGCTTGTGCGCCAGCGCGTTCTCGCGCTTCGCGTCGACGAGGCCGTGCCGCGCGACGCTGCCGAGATTGCCGAGCGACAGGTTGGCCGCGATCGGTTGCGGCAGCAGCAGGCCTTCGCCCTTGCGGTCTTCGGTGATCAGCGCGATACCCGCGCGTACCGCGTCCGCCGGCGAGTCGATTCGCACCGGCGTAGGCGGCGCGCCCGGCGTCGCGGCGAGCGACACGCTGCCGCCGTCCTTGCGGTCGGCGCCGTAGATGAGCCGCATCAGCTCGGTGCGGCCCGCGCCGATCAGTCCGCTCACACCGAAAATCTCGCCCGCGCGCACCTCGAACGACACGTCGCGCACGAGCTTGCCGCGCGCGAGCCGCTCCACTTTCAGGAGCGGCGCGCCGATGTTGCGCTCGCCGAGATCGATATGCTCGCCGAGCTCGCGGCCGACCATCCACGTGACGATCTGCTCGCTCGTCAGGTTCGCCATCGCGTCGACATGCACGAGGCGGCCGTCGCGCAGCACCGCGACCCGTTCGGCGACCCGCGCCAGCTCTTCGAGCCGGTGCGAGATATAGACGAGCGCGACGCCGCGAGCCTTGAGCCGCCCGATCTGCTCGAACAGCAGATCGACCTCGCGCGCGGTCAGCATCGCGGTCGGCTCGTCGAGGATCAGCACGCGGCAGTCGTCGATCAGGTTGCGGGCGATCTCGACCATCTGCTGATGACCGATGCCCAGTTCGCCGACCAGCGTGTCGGGATCGATCGCGTCGAGCCCGACCTGCGCCATCGCCTCGCGCGCGTTCTCGCGCAGCTTGCCGCGATCGATCCAGCCGAAGCTGAACGCGCCCGCACGCGGCAGCCGGTTCAGGAACAGGTTCTCGGCGACCGACAGCGTAGGCAGCAGATTCAACTCCTGCATGACCATGCGCACGCCGAGCGCCTCGGCCTCGGTGCGGCTCGCGGGCGCGTACGGCGCGTCGGCAAGCCGCATCGTGCCCGCGCTCGCTTCGACCAGCCCGCCGATGATCTTCGACAGCGTGCTCTTGCCCGCGCCGTTCTCGCCGGTCAACGCCAATACCTCGCCCGCTCGCAGCGACAGCGATACGTCGGCGAGCACGGGTTCGGCATAGGTCTTGCCGATGCCGCTGACGCTCAGTACGACAGGCAAGGCGTCGTGGTCGGTCGAATCCATCGCGCTCCTGGTTACATGGCGCTTCTGGCGCCTTCGTGGCGCCCCACTACGCGGAATGCACAGCTGCTCATGGCCGCGCTCCCTCTCACCACGCGAGCCGCCGTCATGACGCTTATCTCTGGGATTAACGGCGGTGCGGCGGGATTCTTGAGCGTTCGTTGAATAAAAGCGGATCGCTGGGTGGTGGCTTGCCTCTAAAACACGCTATCCATAATTCGTGGTGATTTTTGCGGCTTCGCGTGCGCTTTTCCGGCTGCGCCCGGCTCGTGCTTCACGCCGGGCACGGCGCGCTTACTTCAGGGTGTCCTTCGTCACCAGAACGACCGGCGTTTCGACGACGCCCGACAGCTGCGACTGCTTCTTGTTTTCGCTCAATGCCTTCAACGCGGTATCGATCCCGAACACGGCCTGCTTCGCCGCGAACTGGTCGGCGGTGGCGAGCACGCGGCCGTCCTTCAGCATCGGATGGATCGCGTTGATGTTGTCGTAGCCGACCACCAGCACCTTGCCCTGCTTGCCGGCCGCGCGCACGGCCGACACCGCGCCGATCGCCATGTTGTCGTTGCCGGCGAGCAGCGCCTTCAGGTTCGGATACTCGTTGAGCATCGCCGATGCGACCGCGTTG
This sequence comes from Paraburkholderia sp. 31.1, assembly GCF_014397645.1. Taxonomy (NCBI): domain Bacteria; kingdom Pseudomonadati; phylum Pseudomonadota; class Betaproteobacteria; order Burkholderiales; family Burkholderiaceae; genus Paraburkholderia; species Paraburkholderia sp. 31.1. Next base: position 181,046 of record NZ_VZQN01000005.1, on the reverse strand, counting down.
CCCTTGTCGATTTCCCACTCGCCCGACTGCACCGACACCACTTTCGCGCCGACTGCCTGCATCGCGTCCTTGAAACCCGCGGTCCGCTGCTGCGCGTTGGTGGTGGTCGACACGCCTTCGAGGATGCCGACCTCGTCGCCGGCCTTCAGGCGCTTCGCGAGGTAGTCACCGACGAGCCGCGCGCCCTTGCGATTGTCGGGGCCGACGAACGGCACGTTCAGGTCTTTCGACTTCAGCACGTCCGGATCGAGCCGGTTGTCGATGTTGACGACGATGATGCCCGCGTCGACCGCCTTCTTGACGACCGGCACGAGCGCCTTCGAATCGGCCGGCGCGAGCACGATCGCGTCGACCTTCGACACGATCATCTGCTCGACGATGCGGATCTGGTTGGCGGTGTCGGTTTCGTCCTTGATGCCGTTGGTGATCAGGTCGAACTTGCCGGGGTTCTGCTTCTGATAGTCTTTCGCCCCGGTCTCCATGGTCAGGAAGAACTCGTTGGCGAGCGACTTCATCACGAGCGCGACCTTCGGCTTATGAGCCGGGGCGTTCTGCGCGTGGGCGGCGGAAAAAGGCAGGACGGCGGAGGCGGTGGCGAGAACTGCGGCGGCAAGAATGCGACGACGGGTTCGATGGCTCATGCGTATCTCCAAGGTTGTCAGGCTCGCGGGCGAGCCGTATTTTTTGTGATGCGCAAACGTTTGCGAGGGCCATTCTCAGCGCAAGCTCTTCGGAATGTCAACGATTCGCGCTGTTGCAACGCACCGGCGCGCAACATCTGCGGCGCCGCAATGCGCTCGATCGATCCGGGCAGCGTGTGGCAAGGTTCCCTCGCTCAGTTCGTGCAGTCGATGACGCCTGTGCGTCGCGTGCGGCGCGACCCACAGGCCGCTTATGCTGGCCTGGTATCGCGCGCGCCGCAAGTGAAACCCGAGGAAATTGAAAGGTGCGCCGGCTACAGCCAGCCGGCCTTGCGAAAACGCCGGTACAGCACGAAGTCGATCGCCAGCATCACCGCCAGCACGATCGGATAGCCGAACTTGAAATGCAGCTCGGGAATGCGCTCGAAGTTCATCCCGTAGATGCCGGCGATCATGGTCGGCACCGCGAACAGCGCGGCGAACGAGCCGAGCCGCTTGGTGACTTCGCTCTCGGCGAGCGAGATCATGCCGAGGTTCACCTGCACCGCCGTGACGACGATTTCGCGACGCCCCTCGATGGTTCTGACGATCCGGTCGAGGTGGTCGTAGACGTCGCGGAAGTACGCCTGCATGCCGGCGCAGACGCTCGGAATGCGCCCGCCCGTCAGTTTGCCGACCGCTTCCTGCAGCGGCACGATATGGTGCTGGAGGATCACGAGCCGGCGCTTCATCGTGTACAGGTCCTGCACGATCGCGCGCGAGGCGGCCGAATCGTTCTTCTCGAAGATGCGGTCCTCGAGCGTTTCGAGCTCGGTGCTCATCGCCTCCACGACCGGGAAATAACGGTCGACCACATCGTCGATCAGCGCGTACAACACGAACGCCGAGCCCTCCTTCAACAGATGCGGCTCGTGCTCGCAGCGCGCGCGCACGCTCTTGAAGCCGGTGCGCGTGCCGCGCCGCACCGACAGCACATAGTTGGCGCCGACGAACACGTCGACTTCGCCGATCACGAATTCGCCCTGCTCGTCCATCTCGACCGTGTGCATCACGGTGAACAGCGAATCGCCGTACTCCTCGATTTTCGGGCGCTGATGACCTTGTTGCGCGTCTTCGATCGCGAGCTCGTGCAGATTGAATTCGTCTTTCATGGCCGCGAGTTCCTCGGGCTCCGGGTCTTTCAGTGCGACCCAGACGAAGCACTCGGGCCGCGCGACGTAGTCGCTGATGCTGTCGATATCGATGTCGGCGAGTTTCCGGCCGTCCTGATAGGCGGCGCAATTGATCAGCATGTTCGGATTACCTTGCATACAAAAGCAGACCTCGCCACCCTCTTACGTAAGCATTGCGTAAGACGGTCGACGGGTCTGCATGAACGGACAAGCACGCTTCCAGCCGGCTTGAATCAGCCGCCATGTTAAGACGCGCCGCGTGAGCCGCGCGTTTCCAATTGTTAATGCTCGACGAAAGGCTACTGCGCGACCCGCTGCAGGCCGATGCGGTGATCGTCGTTGAACGTGACCGAGGCGCGGTTCGTGTAGCGCGGGTCGGCCGTCACGACGAAGTTCAGCTCGATGACCGGATCGAACTGCGTCGATACGCCGATCCGATGCGCGCCGGGCCGCAGATAGAACACCACGTGCTCGCCGTTCATCAGGTCGGTCACGCGCTCGCCGTCGATATAGACGAGCGCATTGCGGAACCGCACGATCACGTCGCGCGAACGCTCGCGCCGCACGTCCACCGCGACGAGGCCGGGGCCCGGCGCCGTATAGCCCTGTCTCACGATGCGCTCGGCAGGCACCGGTTTGAACGGTACCGGCTCGGCCGGCGTCGACGCGCAGCCGGCCAGCGTGAGCACGCTGAGCGCGACGCCTGCGGCCAACGCGGCGCGGCGTGCGGACCCGGCCATCCGTGCGGCCCGGCAGCGGCAAGACAGGCGCATCGGCATGCTGGTTCTCCCCTGTGCTCTCGATTGCGGCCCGAGTTTCCGACTACGCGGTGTGGGTCGCCGCTCCGTGTCCGCCGGTTCGGCGGACACGGTACGCTCGTACGCATGATCGTTGCGCATCATAGCAACGCGCGGACATTCCGCCAGCCACGGTGCACGGAGCTCGGGCGCCGCGCCTCTTGCATGGCGCGGCGTTCTTCTTCATGATCGGTGCAGGCGGCCGCGCTCGCGGCTGGCCATCATCGGTTGCCGGCATGCCTGTCGATCCGCGTCGCCGGACGCACGATCAAGGAGACTGCGATGTGGTATTTCACCTGGATTCTCGGCGTGGGTGTGGCGCTCGGCTTCGGCATCATCAACGTGATGTGGCTCGAGGCCAACGGCACGTTCGCGCGCGACCCGCGCCCCGATGACGCCGCCGCGCCGCGTGAGGACAAGCCTGCGTGACTTCTCTGGTTTTCTTTTGCGGTCATGCGGGCACGGGCAAGACGACGCTGGCGAAAAAACTGCTCGGCCCGCTGATGAAAGTGAGCGGCACCCCCTTCTGCCTGCTCGACAAGGACACGCTGTACGGCGGCTATAGCGCGGCCGCGATGGCGATGCTGACCGGCAATCCGAACGATCGCGACAGCCCTCTTTTCCTGCAGCATCTGCGCGACCCCGAGTATCGCGGCCTCATTGATACGGCGCGCGACAATCTCGAACTCGGCATCAGCGCGTTGGTCGTCGGCCCGCTGTCTCGCGAGGTGCGCGAGCGGCGGCTGTTCGATCATGCGTGGCTCGGCGTCGCGCCGGACGTGAGGTTGCGTGTCGTGTGGGTGCGGACCTCGGAGGACGTGGCGCGGCAGCGGATCGTCGCGCGCGCGAATCCCAACGATGCGTACAAGCTAGCGCACTGGGACGACTACCGGCGGCGGCGCTTCGAGCCGAGCGGCGCGAGCCGCGAGGGTCTGCTGATGTTCGACAATACCGCGCCCAGTTCGGCGGACCATGAAGCGCTCGTCGCGCAAATCGTGGCTGGATGACGGCCCTCCCTTGTGTCTGGCGAGTGCCGCGCCGGCCCGATGATGGCTGAAAAACGGAAAATCCCCGTACGTCGGCGACGTACGGGGATTTTTCATTCGACGCGAGCCATGCCGGCCTCAAACGGTCGCCATCGCCTCCAGCGACTGCCCTTCGTACAACTTGCCGAAGCGGTTCGCCAGAAAATCACCGAGCGACACCTGCTCCTGGCGCACGAAGCCCTTTTGCGGCAGCTTGCGCTCGCGGAACAGATCGAGCACCGCGCACATCGCGCCAGCGGTCGTGATCTGAATCGCGCTCATCGGCACGCCGCAGACGGTCTTCGCGAAGATCTTGCGCGTGAACACCTCCTGCACGAGCTGACCGTCGCGCATGCCGCTCACGGTGATGAACACCAGCACGACATCTTGCGCGGTCGACGGCACCGAGCGGCGCATGATGGTCTTCAGCGTATCGCGGTCGCTCGACAAACGCAGGTCTTCGAGCAGGAACTGCATCAGGTTGCGATGACCCGGATAGCGCACCGACTTGTAGTCGAGCGATTCGACGCGGCCCGCCAGCGTTTCGCACAGCGTGCCCAGCCCGCCCGACGTGTTGAACGCTTCGTACTCGGTGCCGTCGAGCGAGAAATGCTCGAGGCCTTCGAGCGGCTGCACCCATTGCGTGCGGCCATCGCGGATGGCCTCGCACGGCTGGCAGTACTCGTTGATCAGGCCGTCGACGCTCCACGTCAGGTTGTACTTCAGCGCATTGGTCGGAAACTCGGGCAGCGCGCCGACGCGCATCTTCACGTCGCGGATTTCCGTGAAGCGATTCGCGAGCTCGTGCGCGGCAATGCCGATGAAACCCGGCGCGAGACCGCACTGCGGCATGAATGCGTGATCGGCATCTGCGGCGATCGCGCGGATCGCGTGCGTCGCGCGTACGTCCTCGGTCAGGTCGAAATAATGGACATCCGCGCCCTTCGCGGCCGATGCGACGTTGACCGCGAGGTAGTACGGCAGCGCGTTGATCAGCACATCGAAGCCCTGGATCGCGGCGCGCAGCACGGCGGCGTCGGCCGAATCGATGCGGCGGGTGGGAATGCCCTGGGCGGCGAGCTTGTCGAGCGCGTGCTGATCGCGGTCGAACGCGACGACTTCGTAGTCGCCCGTCTCGCGCAGCATATGGGCAATGGTGTGACCGATCAGACCTGCGCCGACGATAGCTACTTTCATCTGCTTCTCCTTGTTATCCATGTGCTGTCTCTGAGCTTGGGAAGTGCGCCGCGTGTTGCGCGCGGCGCCTGCGGGCCGAACCCTTGAATGACAGTGTAGGAAGAAGCAAAAACAGTTCATACGCGCAAAATGCTGCGGTATGACCATCCGGTTCGACGTTCTGACGAACCGGTCAAACGATTTGTCGAAGCAGCGTAAAAAAGGCATCAACGATGGACTCTCGCAGCACTCGCGAAGAAGTTACGCCGCGCGCCGACTCACACCGTGCCGCGGTCGATCTTGCGCGCGAGAATGATTGACGTCGTGGTCCGCTCGACGCCCTCTAGCCCGCCGATCTGATCGAGCAGATCGTTGAGCCGCTCGGGCGAATCGGCGCGCAGCCATGCCACGTAGTCGAACTCGCCGCTGACCGCGCACAGCATCTGCACTTCGGGCATTTTGCCGAGGCGTTTCTGCACGGCCGGTCCGTGCTTCGGCGCGATGATGATGCCGACATACGCAACGATGCTCGAATCGAGCACATCCTGGCCAAGCCTCACGCTGTAGCCGGCGATCACGTTGCTGCGCTCGAGCCGCGCAATGCGCGCGATCACGGTCGTGCGCGCGACGCCGAGCTGCCGCGCAAGATTCGCGACGCTCTCGCGCGCGTTGGCTTGCAGCAGTGCAACGAGGTTGCGGTCGAGGTCGTCGAGCTGGTCGAGGCGCGGAGGTCTCATCGAAGGGGAAGGAAGTTGGTGTGGAATGTCGCGGATTATCGCGCGTCTGCACGCAGCGGCGCCATGTCACGCGGTACGGTCACAGATGCACGGCACACTGTGAGGCGGCCTCGGCGCAGTATGTCGGCGCGATTGCCGCTCAGGCGCGAGCCGTTTCGCGTTCGTTTCGGTTGTAAGCGTTTGTCGCACACGCACCGTATTGTAGGGTTAACGTGTTACTAATAGCGGCGCCGGGCGAATGCGGCAGCCGCTTGCGGTGCGGCGCCATTCGCCGCTGGCGCGGGGCAAGACGCTCGCCGCGCGCCGTGTCTCAATAACGAACAGACATCAGGAGTTTCGATGAAAAAAGCACTGGTTATGCTGGCTACGGCCGTTTCGATGGGCGGCGCGTTCGCCCAAACCGCCGCGCCGGCCGCCGCGCCGGACACCACGGCCTCGGCTTCCGCGGCCAAGGCCGGCCACGAACGCAACGTCGAAGACCGCATCGCTTATCTGCACTCGCAACTGAAGATCACGCCCGCGCAGGAAACGCAATGGAAGGCGTTCGCCGACGTCATGCGCAGCAACGGCGAAACGATGGGCCGGCTGTTCGAGCAGCGCAAGGCGGCCACCAACGTGAGCGCGCTCGACGACATGAAACAGTACGCAACGATCGCGCAGGCGCATGCGGACGGCATGAAGAAGCTCGTCGATGCGTTCGATCCGCTGTATAGCAGCCTGTCGCCGGAGCAGAAGAAGCTCGCCGACGCGACGTTCCACCAGGGCGGCCCCGAGGGTCATCATCGCGGCCACCATGGCAAGGGCAAGGGCGGCAAGCCCGCGGCAGCCGCGAGCGACGCGACTGTCAAGCCGTAATGAAAGAGCGCCCGCGGCGGGGGTTGCCCCGTTGCGGGCGCGGGTCCGTTCGGACGCGGTTGATTTCGGCAATTCCGCCGGCGCCCGAACTGCGGCTGTCTCACCACGCCTCAGCCTTTCGCCTCCCCCCTGACTCATGCATCTGGCATTATTCGGGGCCGCGCTGTCTGGGCCGGCTACCCGTCCCAGCGACTCGACGCACGATCGCCGCAAAGCGGCAAGTCTCGCCGCAACGCTCACCCGCTAATCTTCCACCCGCTTCATGACCGAACTCAGGAATCTCGATTTGCGTGACGATCCGCACGCCCAACGCGTCGTCAAGGACGAAACGGTAAGCGTCGAATTCGCCGCCGCCGAAGGCCAGTTGATGAGCCTCGAAGGCCCGAACCGCTATGTGCGCGGCGATGCGCTGATCACCGGCTCGACCGGCGAGCGCTGGGTCGTGTCGCGCGAGCGCTTCGATGCGAAGTACCTGCCCGCCGATGCCGCGCTCGCGCACGGCGAAGCCGGCGCCTACCGCAACCGCCCGGCGGTCGTACTCGCCCGCCGGATGGACGAGTCCTTCTCGCTCGCGCGCTGCGCGAGCGGCGGCGACGTGCTGCACGGCGCGGCCGGCGACTGGGTCATGCAGTACGCGCCCGGCGACTACGGCGTCGTGCAGGCCGCGCGTTTCGCGAAGGTCTATCGGCTTGCGGATTGAATCCGCGTCGCCCGCGCTTCATTCGCGCTTCATTCGCGCTTCATTCGCGCTTCATTCGCGCGTCACGCGAACTCTTCGCCGAGATCGACCGTGACTTCGCGCGGGACCGCCTGGCCGTTCGCGTACATTTCTTCGAGCGAGCCCAGGCTCGCTTCGACGTACGCGCGCAATACCGCAAAGCTGCGGCCACGCAACCGCGCCGGCATCGCGCGATAACGCGCGAGCGCCGCCGGCGCGATCGCGACCGTCATCGCGATACGGCGCGCGGTGGAACCGAAGCGCATTGCTACCCAGTGAACCGTCAGTGTGGGCGTGCCATCGTCGGCGGCACGCTCGATGAACTGCGTCTGCTCGGGAAACAGATCGCTGATGACGCGCGCGAGCTCGTCGAACTCCGGATGCGCGCAGTCGTATTGGTAAGCTTCCATGAAGGCTGCCGGGAAAAGAAGGTCCTGAAACGTAGGCGCATTTTAGAGAAACGCTGAAGGGATAGCGAGGCGCCTGCTGTCCAGCGGCTCATCCGCTCACGCCGCCGCCGGCCGCCGGTAAATCCGTATCAGCAGTCCCGCGACGAACACCGCCGCCACCCCATAGATCGTATCGGCCGCCGCGAGCGGCAGCAGCCGCGCCTGCGTCATTGCCGCAGGCACGTCGATCAGCGCGTGCACCCCGATCGCGAGCGGCAGGATGCCGCGCGAGCCGGCCCGCACGCCGCGCCACATCAGCACCGACAGGCCGATCTGGAACACCAGCGCCGCGACGCGTTCGAGCGCGAAAATGCCGGCCAGTTGCGGCGTCAGGCTCGCGAGAATCAGATGCACGCGCATCACCGCTTCGGCCGGCAGATTGCCGAGGTAATCGCCGAGCCGGCCACGGTTTTCGAGGACCGCGAACACGAGCCACTGGAACTGCACGAACACGCCGACCATCCACGCTTCTGCGCCGCCGTGGCCGAGGCCGTAGCTGAGCGCGGCGCCATCGTCGGCGCGCAATGCGGCGGTGCGCGTGTCGGCGGTCGTGCTGGCGGCGGGGCTCGCGCCCGCGCTTGCATCGACGCCGGCGGGCGCGTCGACGTTCGCCTTTTTGCGCACCGCCGGCCGCGCCGCCGCGCGCTTCATGAGCAGCCGCATGCCGACGAACCGCCCCACTTCCTCGCAAACGCCCGCGGCCAGCGCACCATAGACGACGAACGCGAGCGGCTGCGAAAGGAACGCCGCGGTCGTTTCGTTGCCGCGCAACAGATAGTCGTGCAGCGCACGCTCGATGACCATCGCGAACAGCGCGAACACCGCGACGCCGGCGATCGCGTCGCGCGGCCGAAGCGCGAGCGGACGGCGCAATTGTCGGTAAATCAGAAACGGTAAAGCGGCGATGACGAGCGTGGCGAGCGCGAGACTCGCGAGGGTAAGCGGTGGCACGACCATGAGTATCCTTGCGGGGTTCCTTGCAATCCCCGGCGCGCAACCGCTGCGCGCCGCAGCCCGCATCATCGCAGATTGGCCGGAAATCAGCGTGCGGTCGACGCACGCACGATCAGCTCGCCGGGCAGCAGGCAGTCGCGCGCGCCCGTCTGCGCGCCTTCGATGCGCTCGTGCAGGAATTCGACCGCGCGATAACCGATGTCGTAGGTCGGCTGGCGGATCGTCGTGATGCCGGCGAGCTCGGCCCACTCCGGATCGTCGATGGAAAGCAGCGCGACGCGGCTCTGCCAGTGCGCGCCGTAACGCGCGTTCAGATGCAGCGCGAGCCGCAACGCGACCGGTGCGTTGGCCGCGAACAGCGCGACGCGTGGGGAGGCGCCGGCGGGCTCGGCACCGGCCCCGCCTGGCGAGTCGATCGCACGATCCAGCTCCGCGAGACCGCGCTCGAGCGCAGTTGCATCAGCGAGATCGAGCACCAGCGTACGACCACGCGCGCGGCCATCGTCGCGCATCGCCCGATCGAATGCTTCGACGCGCAACTGCCGCGAGCTGACCTGCTCGAACGGCTGCACGACGAACCAGATCTGCTCGAAGCCCCGTTCGAGCAGATGCCGCGTACCGAGCGCGGCGGCCGCGCCATTGTCGAGACCGACCATGTCGGCGACCAGCCCCTCCACGCGCCGATCGACCAGCACCGCCGGAATCCCGCCGTCGCCGACCGGCCGCAACGTCTCCTCGCGCACGCCTAGCGCGTTGACGATCACACCTTCCACGCGGTACGTGGTCAGCAGTTGCAGATAACGCCGCTCCATCTCGACTTCGTTCGCCGCGTGGCAAATCAGCGGCATCAAGCCGAGCGCGTGGCACGCGGCCTCGACGCCTTGCAGCACTTCGACGGAGTACGGATTGGTCAGGTCGGCGACCAGCATGCCGATCAGCCGGTTGCGGCCGCGCTTCAGGCCGCGCGCCATCTGGTTCGGCTGATAGTCGAGCCGCGCGATCGCGGCTTCGATGCGCGCGCGCAGCTCGGGCGACAGCGCGCTGAACTCGCCGTTCAGATAGCGCGAGATGCTGGTCTTGCCGGTGCCGGCTTCACGCGCGACATCGGTGATCGTCGCGCGTCGCGGCGGCGCGCTCGGGGAACCAGGCGGCATGCTGGCCGGGGGCGGGGTCGTGCTCATTCGCTCATCGCTCGTGCCGGTCCGAGGGCGGGAGCTTGTGCGCCGCCCTGCGATTCACTTCGCCAGGACGTCATGGTTGACGATGTTGGTCGTCAATGTGCCGTCGAGCGCGGCGACCAGGTTCTCCGCCGCGTTGAGCGCCATCGCATGACGGGTCTCGTGCGTCGCCGAGCCGATATGCGGCAATGCAACCACGTTCGGCATGGCGAGCAACGGCGAGTCGGCAGGCAACGGTTCGGTGTCGAACACGTCGAGACCCGCGCCGTGAATCGTGCCGTTGCGCAGCGCCTCGATCAGCGCCGGTTCGTCGACGGTCGCGCCGCGTGAAGCGTTGATCAGGATCGCGCTCTTCTTCATCGCGCGCAGTTCGGCGGCGCCGATCAGATGCCGCGTCTCTCGCGTGAGCGGCACCTGCAGACAGACGAAATCGGACTGCGCGAGCAATTCAGCCAGCTCGACGCGCCGCGCGCCATACGCCTGCTCCGCTTGGTGGTTCGCGCTGCGGTTCGTATACAGCACCTTCATGTTGAAGCCATGCGCCGCGCGTCGCGCGACCGCGCCGCCGATCCGCCCCAAGCCGACGATGCCGATCGTCTTGCCCTGCACGTCGAGCCCGAACTGCGCGGGCCCGATGCTCGTGCGCCACTGCCCTGCCTTGACCCAGTCGGCCAGCTCGACGACGCGCCGCGCGGACGCGAGGATCAGCGAGAACACGGTATCGGCGGTCGATTCGGTCAGCACGTCCGGCGTGTGCGCGAGCACGATGCCGCGGCGCGTGAGGTCGGCGACGTCGAACTGGTCGTAGCCGACCGAGATCGTCGACAGCGCCTTCAGCCGGCTCGCGCCTTCGAGCATCGCCGGCGTGATCTGCACGCTCGCGCCGATGCCGCCGTCGGCATCGCGCAGCGCGGCGACGAGCGCATCATGCTGTGACGGATCGACCTGCACGACCTGCGCATGCTGTTGCAGATAGGCGAGCACATCCTCGGGCAGCGACTTCCAGGCGACGATCTTGTTCATCAGCTAATTTTCCTTGCGACGGTGGGACGAGCGGGGCCACGTTGTTCGGCCGCGGCCGGCTTGACGGCGAGCGTCAGGATCACCGCGGCGACGAGCGCCACGCTCATGAATGCATACGATGCCGCGGGCGAACCGGTCGCGCCGTTCAGATAGCCGACCACGTACGAGCCGACGAACGAACCGAGCGCGCCCATGCTGTTGATCAGCGCCATCGCGCCGCCCGCGACGTTCTTCGGCAGCAGCTCCGGTACGATCGCGAAGAACGGTCCATACGGCGCGTACATCGCGGCGCCCGCGATCACGAGCAGCGCATACGAGACCCAGAAATGCGCGGAGCCGAGCCCGTACGACGCCGCGAACGCAATCGCACCGATCAGCAGGAACGGCCACACGAACACCTTGCGGCGGTTGAGTTTATCCGATGCCCACGAAGCTGCAAGCATCGCGATCGTCGCGGCCAGATACGGCAGCGCCGACAGCCAGCCGGTTTCCACCATGCCGAACGACGAGCCGTTCTTCAGGATCGACGGCAGCCACAGCACGAAGCCGTACACGCCGATGCTCCAGCAGAAATACTGCGCGCACAGCTTGATGACCGCGGGCGTGCGAAACGCCTCGCTGTAGTTGCGCACCGGCTTGATCGCGGCCTGCTCGGCGCGCAGCGTCTGCGCGAGCGCGTCTTTTTCCTCTTGCGTGAGCCACGACACCTGCTCGGGCTTGTCCTTGACGAGGAACCACCAGCAGATCGCCCAGATGATCGCGGGCGCGCCCTCGGCGATGAACATGTGCCGCCAGCCGAACGAATGCACGAGATAGCCGGACACGACCGACATCCACAGCACCGTGACCGGATTGCCGAGGATCAGGAACGTGTTCGCGCGCGAGCGCTCGCTCTTCGTGAACCAGTTGCTGATGAAGATCAGCATCGCCGGCATTACCGCGGCTTCGACGACGCCGAGCAGGAAGCGGATCGCCATCAGCGACGGAATGTTGCTGACCATGCCGGTCAACGCCGCGCAGCCGCCCCACAGAACGAGGCTCCAGAACACCAGTTTCTTCACGCTGCGGCGCTCGGCATAGATCGCACCCGGAATCTGGAAGAAGAAATAGCCGAGGAAGAACAGCGCGCCGATCAGCGACGCGAGCCCCTTGCTGATGCCGAGATCCTGATTGATGCCGGCCGCTGACGCGAAGCCGAAATTCGCGCGATCCAGATACGCGAGGCTGTAGGTGATGAACACGATCGGCATGATCGTCCACCAACGGCGAATCGCAAGCGATGAGGTCATGGAAGTCTCCTTGGACGGCGTCGTCCCGAATCAATGATGAAAAAATCTGGGCGCGCTGTGGGCGCTCTTGTTGTCGTCGATGCTGGTTGTGGATGCAGCGCTATCGATGCGGTCCGATCCGGGTCAGGCCGCGCTTGCGATGTCCGGTACCTCGGCCAGCTCCAGTGCGTCGAGTTCGGCGCGGCTCGGCAAACCTTCCGAATCGCCGATCACCTGGATCGCGAGCGCGCCGATCCGGTTGCCACGCGCGACCGCCTGCGCGAGCGTGCGGCCTTCGAGCAGCGCGCTGATCACGCCGACCGCGAAACCATCGCCCGCGCCGACCGTATCGACGACGTTCGCGACCGGCCGGCCGGCGATCGTCGCGGCATCGGTCGCGGTGCGGTAATACGCGCCCTGCGCGCCGAGCTTGACGATCACGCCGCGCGCGCCGCGCTCGAGATAGAACTTCGCGATGTCCTCCGGCTGCGTGTGGCCGGTCAGAATCTCACCCTCGCCGATGCCGGGCAGCACCCAGTCGGCGAGCGCGGCGAGCGCGTTCAAGCCTTCGACCATCGCCGCGCGTGAGGGCCACAGCGTCGGACGCAGGTTCGGGTCGAACGAGATCGTCCTGCCTGCAGCGCGCATTTCGCGGGCCAGGTGGAATGCGAGTTCGCGCGAGCTTGCCGAGATCGCCGGGGCGACGCCGGTCAGATGCAGATGACGCGCGGGCAGCACGTAATCGGCGAGGTAGTCGTCGAGCGACAGATGGCTCGCCGCCGAGCCCTTGCGGAAGTATTCGACCGCCGGGTCGCTGCCGTCGTCGCTCTTCGACTTCAGCTGGAAGCCGGTCGGATGGCGCGCGTCGGTGCTCACGCATTGCTGGTCGATGCCCTCTTTCGTCAGCGTGTCGCGCACGTACCGGCCGAACGAATCGTCGCCGACGCGGCTCATCCAGCCCACCCTGAAGCCAAGTCGGGACAAGCCGATCGCGACGTTCAGATCCGCGCCGGCGATGCGCTTCGTGAAGTGCCCGACGCCCGCGAGCGGGCCGGCTTCGGCGGCGACGAACATCGCCATCGCTTCGCCGTAGGTGATCACGTCGAGCGCGGGGTAAGGGTGCGTCATGCTGGGCTCCTGGTGGTGCTGCTGATGCGGTGATTCGTGTTGCGTGGAATGCGTTCTTTGCTGCCTGGGTTGCCGCCTCGTCTGCTATACGGCTTCGACCGAGGCGCTTCGTGATGCCGCGTCGCGCGTCTACACGCGCGCAAGCCAGCTCACATAACGCGCGGCATCGGCGTCCATCCGGCTCGGATCGAACGGAAACTCGATGCCGCGCGGCACATCGCGCGGCAGCCGGTCGAGGAGCGCGCGCAATGGCGCGTCATCCTCGGCCGGCGCGCTCGCAAAGCGCCGCGCGCCCTCGCCCGTGGTGGTCTTGCAATGGATGTACTCGACGTACGGCGCGAGCTGCGGCGCGAGGGGTAGCGGCGCGACGTCGAGCCACGCCCAGTTGCCGGTATCGAAGGTCATGCCGAGCGCGCCCGCGCGGCCTTCACGCGCGAGCGCATCGAACAGCCCGACGAACTGCGCGGGCGAGCCGCCCTGCGCCAGTTGCCCGTTTTCGACGACGAGCCGTGGCCGCACACCGCCCGTGGTGCCCGAGCCGCTCGCGACGTGCGCGACGATGGCCGCGCTGTGAGCCCCGCCCGCGAAGCCGCCGAGTTGCAGCTTGACGAAGCGCGCGCCGAGCGCGGCCGCCTGATCGAGCGCGACACGCAGTGCGTCGGTATCGAGCTGGCCGTCGGCCGCGTACAACGATGCCGGCGTCGAGAACACCGACCACAGTCCGAGATCGGCCAACGCCGCGCCGAGCGCGCGCAGCCGTTGCGGGTCCGCGTCCGCGTCGCTCGCGAACAGCTCCCGACGCACTTCGAAACCCGCCGCGCCGGCGCGCTTTGCCGCCTGCGCCCATTTCAGATGGCCGTCGGCGCGCACGGCGTTCACACCGAACGCGCTGGCGACGACCACGATCTCCACTGCAGCAGCCATATCCAACTCACGCAATCCTGAAGCGAAACCGCTTTTGGAACCGGTTCCAACTAAACTTCGAAAAAAAGCGCCGAGGCGCTGCGATGTGCGAATGGTGCTCGGGACAGCCATCGCGCACCATAGAGGAAATCCCTAGGCGCGCCCGGCATACGGCGAGCGTAAAGCGAAGCGCGCCGGGCACGGCAGCGCCCCGCGCGGCTTCGGATTCTCGACCCCATACGCTGCCAGCGCGGTAATCAGCCGCCCTCGTCCGCGACGCACATCGCCAGAAACTGCTCGACCACCCGCGACGGCGCGCTCGCATGCGGCACCAGAATCGACAGCCGCCGCGTCAGCGGCTGCGGGCTCAGCGACATGAGCCGCAGCGCACCGTCCTCATGCCGCATCGACATCGCCGACACGAAACCGACACCCATCCCCGCCCGCACCGCCTCCTTCACCCCTTCGACCCCCGCGATTTCGAGCGCCACGCGCATCGGCACGCCCGCGCGTGCGAACTCGCGCTCGACCGTCTGCCGCACGCCCGAGCCTTCCTCGCGCAGCACCAGCGGATACGCGCCGAACGCGGCCAGCTCGATGCGCCCGCCATTGTCCGCCTGCGCGAGCGGATGCGAGCGCGGCATGATCGCGACGATCTCGTCCTCGCGCCACGCATGGACGACCGTGTCCGGCGGCAGATCGGCGCCGGCGGGACCCTCGATCATCGCGATGTCGACCGAGCCGAGCGCACCGACGATCTCGGCCGTGTTGCCGTTGGCGGTATGCACGGTCACGTGCGGATAGCGGCGATGGAATTCGGCGATCAGGTACGGCAGCAGGTAGCTCGCCGGCGTCGTGCTCGCGCCGATCCGCAAGGTGCCCTGTTCGAGACCGCGCAGCGCGTCGCGATAGGCATGCGCCTGCCGCCAGGTGTCGCGCAGCCGCGCCGCATAGGCGGCGAGCTGTTCGCCGGCTGGCGTCAGCCGCACCCCGCGGCCATCGCGCTGATACAGCGGCTCGCCGAACTCGTCCTGCAATTGCCTCAGCTGGCCGGATACCGCCGGCTGCGACAGATGCAGCGCCACCGCCGCCCGGCTGATGTTGCGATGCTCCGCGACGGCGGCGAACGTTATAAGTTGATCCGGGGTCATCTCGATTAAATATCCGTTGAGCCGATACTTCACATTCTAAATCACGATTTTTCATATCGATATATCTAATTTAGGATTAGCCCCATTGCTGCTTATGCAGTCCCACGCAAGTCCGTTACGAAACCACCGATCATGTCCACACCCACCGCCCCGCTCGCCGCCGCCTCCCCCGCGCTGTCCACCCGCGGCCAGCTCAACGGCGTACTGTTCGTCGCGCTGTTCGCCGCCGCGGTCACGCGCATCGCGGCGATTCCGGCGATTGCCGGCCTCGGCCTGAGTCCGCTGATCGTCGGCATCGTCGCGGGGGCGATCTACGGCAACGCGCTGCGCGACAGCATGCCGGTCAGTTGGGCGGCCGGCGTGAATTTCTCGGCGCGCAAGCTGCTGCGCATCGCGGTCGCGTTCTTCGGCTTGCGTGTGAGCCTGCAGGAAATCGCCCAGGTGGGCCTGCCGGGTCTCGCGGAGTCGGTGCTGATCGTCGTCAGCACGCTCGTGATCGGCACCTGGGCCGGCATGAAAATCATGAAGCTCGATCGCGACACCGCGCTCCTGACGGCGGCCGGCAGCGCGATCTGCGGCGCGGCCGCGGTGCTCGCGTTCGAATCGACGCTGCAGTCGAAGCCGCACAAGAGCGCGATGGCGGTCGGCAGCGTCGTGCTGTTCGGCACGCTGTCGATGTTCCTCTACCCGGTGCTGTTCAACGCAGGCTGGCTGCATCTCGACACGGTCGGCGCCGGCCTGTTCTTCGGCGGCACGATCCACGAGGTCGCGCAGGTGGTCGGCGCGGCGAGCAACGTGAGCCCCGAAGCGACGCACATCGCGACGATCGTCAAGATGACCCGCGTGATGCTGCTCGTGCCGGTATTGCTGGTGGTCGGCCTGTGGGTGAACCGCGCGACGCGCGGCGCGAACGATGGCGGCACGGGCGGCGCCGCCCCGCGCAAGCTGGCGATCCCCTGGTTCGCACTCGGCTTCCTCGCCTGCGTGGCGATCAACTCGCTGCATGTGCTGCCGGAAAGCGCCACCTCGACGCTGAACCTGTTCGACACCTTCGCGCTGACGATGGCGATGACCGCACTCGGCATGGAAACGCGCTTCTCGCAGATTCGCGAAGCGGGTCCGCGCGCGCTGACCACCGGCCTGATTCTGTATGTATGGCTGATCGCCGGCGGACTCGGCATCACATGGACCGTCCAGCACCTGTTCCACTAAGCCGTCGCGGGCTCTCCCGCCTTCCCCGACACCCCGCCGCGCGCGGGGTTTTGCGCTTTCTGGCGCACCATCCCGGCCGATCACACGGCATACTCGTTGCTGCGAACTTTGCCCCCCAACCCGCCCGTGCGCGACGTCCGATGGCAGCGGTGAAACCGCCTTGCCGCGACGCGTCCGGGCGACCGGAATGAGGATCGATCGATGAGCCTGGAACTGTACTACTGGGATGGCCTGCAAGGCCGCGGCGAATTCGTGCGGCTCGCGCTGGAGGAAGCCGGCGTCGACTATGTCGAAGTCGCGCGCGGCAAGCCTTCGAAGGGCCTTGGCACCAAAGCGATGATGGCGGTGATGCAAAGCCCCGACGAGCCGTATCCGCCGTTCGCGCCACCGTTTCTGAAAGACGGCGATCTGGTCATCGCGCAGACCGCCAACATCCTGTTCTATCTCGGCCCGCGGCTCAAGCTGGCGCCGGAGGTGGACAGCCTGCGCTATGTCGCGAACGGCCTGCAGCTGACGATCGCCGACGTCGTCACCGAAGCGCACGACACCCACCATCCGCTCGCGAGCGGCCTCTACTACGAGGAGCAGAAAGACGCGGCGAAGGTGCGCGCGCACGATTTCATCGACCATCGGATTCCGAAGTTCATGTCGTACTTCGAGCGCGTGCTCGCGCAGAATCCGGCCGGCGACAGCTTCATGGTCGGCGACACGCTGACCTATGTGGACCTGTCGATGTTCCAGCTGATCGACGGTCTGCTGTACGCGTTTCCGCGCGCGCTGAAGCGCTTCGGCGAGCACTATCCGCGGCTCGCCGCGCTGCACGACGCCGTGATCGCAAGACCGAACATCGCCGCGTATCTGGACTCGGACCGGCGCATCGGCCATAACGAAAGCTGCATCTTCCGGCACTATCCTGAACTCGACAAGGCGGCGACTTGAACCGCGCCGCCCGCCTCCGCCCGCTCGCCGCCGCGCGCCCGCCATTCGAGGCGGGCGCGCTGCTGTTGTGCCGCGGTTTTTTCAACCTTCCATCACGCCCCGTACCGACGACGTGCTTTCATTCCTGCTGAAGCTGCGCACCCGCGCCCAAAGCGTTTTCCGCCTCTCAGAAGCCCATACGGTGCTGGTCTGGGCCGTTGTGGTCGGCATTGCCGGCGCGTTGGCGACCATCTTGTTTCGCAAGGGCATCGAACTGCTGCAACTGGCGATTGCCGGCCGCTCCGGCAGCTTCGTCGACATGGCGCGCAGCCTACCGTGGACCATGCGCATCTGGCTGCCGGCCGCGGGTGGTCTCGTCGCCGGCATTTTCCTGCTGATTGCGCAGCGTCACGCCGACACGAAAACGCACACCGACTACATGGAAGCGGTCGCGATCGGCGACGGCGTCGTGCCGGTGCGCCTGAGCCTGTGGCGCAGCGTGTCGTCGCTGTTTACGATCGCGAGCGGTGGTTCGATCGGTCGTGAAGGTCCGATGGTGCAGCTCGCGGCGCTCGCCGCGTCGCTGATCGGCCGCTGGGTCCACTTCGATCCGCCGCGGCTGCGCCTGCTCGTCGCGTGCGGCGCGGCGGCCGGTATCACGTCCGCGTATAGCGCGCCGATCGCGGGCGCGTTTTTCGTCACCGAGATCGTGCTCGGCTCGATCGCGATGGAAAGCTTCGGGCCGGTGCTGGTCGCGGCGGTCGTCGCGAACATCACAATGCGCGAGTTCGCCGGCTACAAGCCGCCCTACGAGATGCCGGAGTTTCCGACCGTGACCGGTCCCGAGGTGCTGCTGTTCGTCGCGCTCGGCGCGCTGTGCGGCGCGGCCGCGCCGCAGTTTCTGCGGCTGCTCAACGCATCGAAGGCGGCCTTTCGCAAGCTGCCGGTGGCGTTGCCGGTGCGGCTCGCGCTCGGCGGTCTCGTGGTCGGCATCATTTCGGTCGCGGAGCCCGAGGTGTGGGGCAACGGCTACAGCGTCGTGAACTCGATCCTGCATTCGCCGTGGACATGGTCCGCGCTCCTGCTGGTGCTCGTCTGCAAGCTCGCGGCGACCGCGGCGACGGCCGGCTCCGGCGCGGTGGGCGGTGTGTTCACGCCGACGCTGTTCGTCGGCGCGGCGGTCGGCTCGCTGTTCGGCCAAGGCATGCACGCGTTGTGGCCGCATGCGACGTCGGCCGCTTACGCCTATGCGATGGTCGGCATGGGCGCATTCCTCGCGGGCGCGACCCAGGCGCCGCTGATGGCGATCCTGATGATCTTCGAGATGACGTTGAGCTATCAGGTCGTGCTGCCGCTGATGCTGTCGTGCGTGGTCGCGTATTTCATCGCTCGCGCGATCGGCAAGACCTCGATGTACGAGATCACGCTGCGCCGCAATCGCGAGGAGCAGGAGCGCTCGCGATTGCGCGCGACGCAGATGCGCGAGCTGATCCGCCCCGCGCAGACCGTCGTGCCGCCGAACGCGACCGTGCACGACATGACGCGGGTGTTCCTCGAGTATCCGGTCAAGTACCTGTACGTCGCGAACGACTCGGGCGCGTTTCTCGGCGTGGTCGCGCTGAAGGACATCACGTCCGATCTGCTCGAGCGGCGCGAAACGTCGATGAAAACCGCCGCCGATTATCTGCAGCCGCATTTCGACGTGCTGACGCCGGACATGTCGCTCGCCATCGCGTTACAGCACTTCATGGCGTTTCAGGGCGAGCGGCTGCCGGTGATCGAAAGCACCGCGCATCCGAAGCTCGCCGGCGTCGTCTACAAGACCTCGCTGCTCGATGCGTACTTCCGCATGAGTCCGTCGCGCTAGGGTCTGTTTACCTATGGAACGCACGTGCGTTGCCGCGAGAAGGGCCGCTCGCAAGGATTGCGACGCCGCGAATACTCGACGTATTCGCAAGGAGCATGACGCAGCGAGCGGCCCTTCTCGCGGCAACCCCAGTTCTGAATTTCATTCCAGGGGAATGCCCGCTATCGGCCGCAGGGCGGCGTCGTGCGTCGCTCACGTGGCGCGGCCACGCAGCGCTCCTTACTCCTTGCCCTGGCCCCGAAGGAAGTCCCCTTGGGGGACGGCCGATAGCGGGCATTCGCACGTGCGTTCCATATGTAAACAGACCCTAGAGCTTTCGAAGGCTTCGCGGGGCGCGATGCAAAGCGCCGCGGATTCTCTACAATGGACAGACCGCCGGCCCTTCACGCGGCCGGCACGCGTGAGCCCAGCTTGGGCGCAGCGACAGCGCCCGCCGTAGCGTCGGAGCGAAGATGAGCGAACCGTCCCCCGAGGCCGTACGCCGCGATCAGGCCGGCTGGATTTTCGTGCATATCGAAGGCGAGCCGTACGATCGCGGCGAGCAGCACGGCCAGTTGCTCGCCGACGAAATCAGAAACGCGATCCGCACCGCGCGCTATCTCGCCAAATGGGACACCGGGGAGGAGTTCGACACCTTCGTCAATGCCGCGACGAGCCAGTTCGCGAGCAAGCTCGACACCGAATTCGCCGATGAAATCCATGGCATCGCCGACGGCGCGAAGCTGCCGTTCGCCGAAGTGCTCGCGTGGAACGGCTACATGGATCTGCTGCAAAGCTGGTGGCCGACGCACGCCGCGCAGGCGCAGCCGCATCTGGGCGCGAAACTGTGGCGCGGCCGGCGCGGTCACCACTGCAGCGCGTTCATCGCGACCGGCAACGCGACGCGCGACGGCCGTATCGTGATGGCGCACAACTCGTGGGACCGCTACGCGGCCGGCGACGCGTTCAACGTCGTGTTCGACATCCTGCCCGACCGCGGCAACCGCATCCTGATGCAGGGCCTGCCGGGCTGCATCTCGAGCCTGACCGATTTTTGGGTCACGGCGGCCGGCCTGATGATCACCGAAACGACGATCTCGAACTTCGCGGGCTACAACGCGGCCGGTGCGCCCGAGTTCTATCGCTCGCGACGCGCGTCGCAATATGCGAACAGCATCAAGGAATGGTGCGACATGTTCTCGCTCGCGAACAACGGCGGCTACGCGAACAGTTGGCTGCTCGGCGACACGAAGACCGGCGAGATCGCGCGTTACGAACTCGGGCTGCACTATGCGGGCTTCGAGACCACCAAAGACGGTTTCTACAGCGGCTATAACACCGCGACGGATCTGAAGATCCGCAACCAGGAATGCATCGGCGAAGGCGAGGACTATACCGACGTGCGCAAGAACGGCGCGCGGCGTCTGCGTTTCATGCAGCTCGAGGAACTGCATCGCGGCAGCATCGACGTCGAGCTCGCGAAGCAGATGATCGCCGATCATCACGACGTCTATCTCGATCGCAACGACAACCCGTGCTCGCGCACGATCTGCGGGCATCTGGAGCTCGATGACGCGCGCTTCGGCGGCACCGATCACGGGCCGTTCAATCCGTGGGGCGCGAACGACGGCAAGGTGATCGACAGCGAAATGGCCCGCGAGATGGCCTTCACCGCGCGCTGGGGGCATCCGTGCGGCCGGCCGTTCGACGCACAGGCGTTCATGAAGCGGCATCCGCAGTGGAACTGGCTGAACGGCTATATGCGGGACCGGCCGTCGTGGCCGTGGACGCGCTTCGATGTGCTGCGCTAGCGCATGGCGGACGCGCGCGCCTGTTCGTGCCATGATGGAATCTACAATCCGGTTTTGTCGCAAATGTGCGCGCGTTGCAGTATTTGCCATCTAAGATGGTAAGGAGCCTGGGCCGCGCAGCGCCATGCCGTCCTCGGCTTGCACCGTCCTCTCGACGCGGGACGGCACAGGGTTTGCTCGATTGTCAGCGCCGCATGAGCTTTAGGAGGTCGGGCGATGAAAACCTCGACACTGTTAATCATGGTGACGCTGTCAGCCTCGTGCTTTGCCGCGCCGGTTCATACCGCCTCGGACAGCACGGATTCCATCACGCTCGCGCAACGCGCGAACGCCGCGCCGGTCGCGCCTCCGGCCCCAGACGTGTCGAGCACCGACGCCAGCCGTCCGCAGCACTGGGAGCATATTGCGCTGCCGAAGTCCCGACATCTGGACCGCAGCCTGACCGGGCAGAACGAGCACCTGACCACGTGAGGGCCGCCGCAACGGCGGGCGGCGGCGCGGCTACGACGGCGCGCCTGCCCGGTTTGCGCCGGCTGTCATGACGATGGGGTGGCGATGCGCGCGGGATTGGAACAGACTGCGAGAAACTCATCGCGGCGAGGCGCTGGCTTTTCGTGGCAGCAATAACGACGTGACTAACTCAAGCTCACCAGGAGCATGCGCATGACGGCCTCGGACATCCCCGGCGAATCGATCGATCTGCAGATCGCCGATCTTCTCAGCGAAGTCGAATTCCCGACCAACAAGGACGCACTCGTCGACGCCGCGCGCGAAGCCGGCGCGAGCAACGAGGTGTTGGCGATGCTCGATGGTATGCCGGAGCAGGATTATGTCGACATCGAGTCGGTCACGCTCCTGATCGGCGGCAACTATGGCCCGGGCCTGGGGATCTGAACCCGGATTCAACCTCGCCTCACCTCACACGTCAGAACTGCGACGACGCCGCGATCCGCGCGCGCGCCACCCGCGTCACACGGCGCGTCGTGCGGCTGTTTTCGAGCGCGTCGTCGGCGATCTCGCGCGCCGTCGGAGCGTCGGACCCGCTCACCCCGGCCACCACCCGCACCGGCGCCACGCTACGGGAATCCCGCGCCTGCGCGCTGTCCGGCTGGAAATGCTCGACCAGATGGTCGATGAACGTCCGCACCTTCGCCGGCAGATGCAGCCGGCTCGGATACGCAATCGTGATTTCGATGGGCGGCAGACTGTACGCGTCGAGCAGACGCACGAGCCGCCCCGCCGTCAGATCACGGCCGACCAGGTAGCTCGGCAGGATCGCCACGCCCATGCCGAGCAGCGCGAACTGCCGCAGCATCTCGGCGTTGTTCGCCGCGATCGCGTTGGTCGGCCGCACCCGCACTTCGCCGTCCGGCCCATTGAACAGGCGCTCCTCGCCGCCCTGCTCGGCCGGCCTGCTCAGGCACGAATGCCTGAGCAGATCCTCGGGGCGCCTCGGCGTGCCGTGTTGCGCCAGATACTCGGGCGTCGCGCAAACCGTCATGTAGCCGGTCGTCAACCGCCGCGTGACGATGCTCGCGCTGCGCATGTGCCGCGCAGCCAGGATGCCGACGTCGAAGCCCTCTTCGACCAGATCGACGTGGCGGTCGGCGAGCGTGACGTCGGGCACGACGTCGGGATAGCGCGCCGCGTACGACTGCACGACCGGCGCGAGACTGTGCAATCCGAACACGACCGGCGCGACGATGCGCAGCGTGCCGACCGGCTCGTGATTGCGCGCCACCACCATCTGCTCGACGCTCTCGAGATCGGCGAGGATGTGGCGTACGCGCTCCAGATAGGTCGCGCCGGATTCGGTCAGCGAAAGACGGCGGGTGGTGCGGTTCAGCAGTCGCGTGCCGAGCCGCGCTTCGAGATCCGCGACGTGCCGCGTGACGACCGCGGTGGACAGATCCAGCGCGCCCGACGCGCCGACGAAACTGCCGAGGTCCGACACCTTGACGAACACGCGCATCGACTGCAGTTGATTCATGGACGACTCCTGCCTCGGTAAAGCCGGGCCGGCGCAACCGTTGCCGCCTGTGTCGACCCGCGCCGCATGGGCGCGCGCGGGTCCGCCCAACGCAACCGATTCTAGCGATAGGACATGTCCCAACCCTGACCCAGACATGACATTCCGGTCAGATTCGGCGCGGCGTGTCCATCGCGCCACTATTACGGCGTCTATCGTGGATTTTAGCTAGGTATAAACCCTAGTTTGCTGGTAAGATGGCGGCCAAAGAAAGTTACCGCTACACCGCCATGCCACATCGTTTTCGTCTGCTGGAAAAGATCGCGTTTTCGCTGGTTTGCTGGTCGGCCGCCGCAAGCTCGGCCTATATCGCTTACGAGCGCTGCCCCGATATCAAGGTTGCCCTGCACGCCGGGGAAAAATTCCTCGACGCCAGCGGCCAGTACGCGTTCGCGTGCGCGGCGCCCGCCGCCGAGGCCTGCGCGCGACTGCCGGTCGAATGATTTTTCCGCCTTGAACCGTATCTGATGCGCGATCCCTCCGGGTCGCGCATTCGCGCATCTGCGCCTCCAGGCTCAACGCCTACCGTTACGCATCGCGCCCGAACACCACGCGCGAGAAAAACCCCGCCAGCACCGTTTCGGCCATCTCCGCCGGGACATTCTGCGGATCGACCGTGTAGAAGAACTGCACGCCGTCGCACAGACCCATCAGGCCGATCGCGAGCTGCTCGGGCGGCATCGACATCGGCGTGCCCACGCGCTCCGAGAACTCGCGCACATAGGCGCTCAACTGATCGATCTTTTCGTGCATGAACGCGTTGAAGCGCAGCCGGAAACGGCCGTCGCGCACCGCCAGCAGCTTCGCCTCGACCCACAACAGAAAACACTTGTTCTCGCGATGCAGCGAGCTGTAGTAGCGCAGCACGCGCGCCTCCATCTCCTCGCGCGACGCCGCGCTTTCGAAGATCGCATGCAGGCCCGCCTGCATCGCTTCGTGATCGCGCCGCAATAACTCCAGAAACAGCTCGGTCTTGCTGCGGAAGTTCGAATAGAACGCGCCGCGCGTATAGCCGGCCGCCGCCGCGATGTCCTCGACACTCGCCGCGACGAAGCCCTTCTTCATGAAAATTGCCTGCGCGGCATCGAGCAGCCGCTCCCGCGTCTGGTCCTTGCTCTGCTCTCTTGTCAGTCTTTGACGTTTCATGGCCGCAAGCCTAGCACCCAAAAGAATTCAAATCCATCTATGCATTCAGATACATGAGTGTATTAGAATGCATTGCTTCATTCAAAGCCATCCCTGTATGCCATTAGCATGACGCGGCATGCGGGTCTTCGCTGGCGGGCCGCGCGGCTTGCCGTGTTCGTTCGCTGTCTCCAGTTGGGGTAATTGTGAAGCGTCCCGGTTCTCCCGCATCGTCAGCGATGCGCCAGCAGTCTCCCCCATCCTCTCACCGCGGTTTCTCCAGGCAGACCTGCGCGCTGGCGCTGGCGGGCGTGCTAGTGCTCGCGGCCTGCTCGAAGAAGGAAGCCGCGGCGCCCGCGCCGCGCCCGGTGGTCGCGCTCGCCGTGCATGCGGACGGCCACGCGCTGCAGGCGGCGTCGCTGCCCGGCGAAGTGCAGGCGCGCTATTCGACGCCGCTGTCGTTCCGCGTCGCCGGCAAGATCATCGAGCGGCGGGTACGGCTCGGCGACACGGTGAAAAGCGGCGAAGTCGTCGCGCTGCTCGACCCGGCCGATGCGCAGAAAAACGCCGCGAGCACGCAGGCGCAGCTCGACGCCGCGCAGCACAACCTCGTCTATGCGCAGCAGCAGCTCGAACGCGACAGGGCGCAGGCCAAAGAGAACCTGATCGCGCCCGCGCAGCTCGAACAGACCACCAACGCCTACGCGTCCGCGCTCGCGCAGCGCGATCAGGCGCAGCAGCAGGCGGCACTCGCGAAGAACCAGCTGCAGTACACGACGCTCGTCGCCGGTCATGCGGGCGTCATCACGGCTGAACAGGCGGACACGGGCCAGAACGTGTCGGCGGGTCAGGCCGTCTACAACCTCGCGTGGAGCGGCGACGTCGACGTGCTGTGCGACGTGCCCGAAAGCGCGCTCGCCGCATTCGCGGTCAGCCAGAACGCGAGCGTCACGCTCGCCGCGCTGCCGGGCCGCAAGCTCGGCGCACGCGTGCGCGAGCTGTCGCCGGCCGCCGATCCGCAGAGCCGCACCTGGCGCGCGCGTCTGACCCTGCTCGATGCCGGCGCCGACGTGCGCCTCGGCATGACCGCCGACGTCACGCCGGCCGTGCCGCTCGCCGCGGCGGCCGCGCAGCACGGCGTGTTCACGCTGCCGGTCACCGCGCTGTTTCACGAGGGGCGCGAACCGGCCGTGTGGGTCGTGCGCGCCGCGGACAACACGCTCGAGCTGCGTCGCGTGACCGTCACGCGCTACTACGAGCGCACGTTCGTCGTCAGCGATGGCCTGAAAGATGGCGAACGCGTCGTGCTGCAAGGCGTGCACACCGTGAGCGCCGGCCAGAAAGTCCGCGCGATCGCGCCGCTGCATCCCGAGGACTTCGCTTCATGAGCACGTCGCACGAAGAAGGACGCTTCAATCTGTCCGCGTGGGCGCTGCGTCATCAGGCGCTGGTCGTATTCCTGATCGCGCTCGCCACCGCGTTCGGCATCCTCGCCTACACGCGGCTCGCGCAGTCGGAAGACCCGCCCTTCACGTTCCGCGTGATGGTGATCCGCACGTTCTGGCCGGGTGCCACCGCGCGCCAGGTGCAGGAGCAGTTGACCGATCGCATCGGCCGCAAGCTGCAGGAAACGCCGTACATCGATTTCGTGCGCAGCTACTCGCGTCCCGGCGAATCGCTGATCCTCTTCACGATGAAGGACTCGGCGCCGGTGAGCCAGGTGCCCGAGACGTGGTACCAGGTGCGCAAGAAAGTCGGCGACATCGCGTCGAGCTTGCCGCCGGGCATCCAGGGCCCGTTCTTCAACGACGAATTCGGCGACGTCTACACCAACATCTACACGCTCGAAGGCGACGGCTTTTCCGCCGCGCAACTGCACGATTACGCGGACCAGCTACGCTCGGTGCTAGTGCGCGTGCCGGGCGTCGGCAAGGTCGACTATTTCGGCGATCCCGATCAGCACATCTACATCGAGATCGCGAACACGCAGTTGACGCGTCTCGGCATCTCGCCACAACAGCTTGGGCAGGCGATCAACGCGCAGAACACGATCGCTCCCGCAGGTACGCTGACCACCACGGACGACCGCGTGTTCGTGCGCCCGAGCGGCCAGTTCAACGACGTGGGCGCGCTCGCCGACACGCTGATCCGCATCAACAACCGCACGTTGCGTCTCGGCGACATCGCGACGATCAAGCGCGGCTACGACGACCCGGTCGTCACGCAGATGCGCTTCGGCGGCAAACCGGTGCTCGGTATCGGCGTGACGATGCAGCCGGGCGGCGACGTGATCCGCCTCGGCCGCGCGCTCGATCGGCAGATGACCCAACTGCGCGCCGCGCTGCCCGCCGGATTGAATCTCGTCGAAGTATCGAGCATGCCGCACGCGGTCGCGCGCTCGGTCGACGACTTCCTCGAAGCGGTCGCCGAAGCGGTCGGGATCGTGCTGGTCGTGAGCCTCGTGTCGCTCGGCGTGCGCACCGGCATGGTGGTCGTGATCTCGATTCCGGTGGTGCTCGCGGTCACCGCGTTGTGCATGTACCTGTTCGATATCGGCCTGCACAAGGTATCGCTCGGCACACTCGTGCTCGCGCTCGGCCTGCTCGTCGACGATGCGATCATCGCGGTCGAAATGATGTCGGTGAAGCTCGAGCAAGGCTGGAACCGCACGCGCGCCGCGGCCTTCGCGTACACCAGCACCGCGTTTCCGATGCTGACCGGCACGCTCGTCACCGTATCCGGTTTCCTGCCGATCGCGCTCGCGAAGTCGAGCACCGGCGAGTACACGCGCTCGATCTTCGAGGTGTCGGCGATCGCGCTGATCGCGTCGTGGCTCGCGGCGGTCGTGCTGATTCCGCTGCTCGGCTATCACATGCTGCCCGAGCGCAAGCGCCATGCGCACGAGCCTGACGATCACGAACATGACATCTACGACACGCGCTTCTACACGCGCTTGCGCGGCTGGATCGGCTGGTGCATCGAGCGGCGCTTCGTCGTGCTCGCGATCACCGTGCTGCTGTTCGTGCTCGCGATGGCCGGCTTCTCGCTCGTGCCGCAGCAGTTCTTCCCGAGCTCGGACCGGCCGGAGTTGCTGGTCGATGTGCGGCTGCCCGAAGGCGCGTCGTTCGATGCAACGCTGCGCCAGGCGCAGCGCCTCGAGCAGGTTCTCAAAGGGCGGCCTGAAATCGATCACTCAGTCAGCTTCGTCGGCACCGGCGCGCCGCGCTTCTATCTGCCGCTCGATCAGCAATTGCAGCAGCCGAACTTCGCACAGTTCGTGATCACCGCGAAGTCGGTCAAGGATCGCGAGAAGCTCGCGCAGTGGCTCGAACCGGAGTTGCTCAACAACTTCCCGGCGATCCGCACGCGCCTGTCGCGCCTCGAGAACGGGCCGCCGGTCGGCTATCCGGTGCAGTTCCGCGTGAGCGGCGACGACATCGCGACCGTGCGCTCGATCGCCGAACGCGTCGCCGCGACGATGCGCGCCAATCGCGGCACGCGCAACGTGCAGTTCGACTGGGACGAACCCGCCGAGCGCTCGGTGCGCTTCGAGATCGACCAGAAACGCGCGCGCGAGCTCGGCGTGACGTCCGAAGACATCGCCAGCTTCCTCGCGATGACGATGTCCGGCTACACGGTCACGCAGTATCGGGAGCGCGACAAGCTGATCAGCGTCGATCTGCGCGCACCGCGCGCCGAACGCGTCGACCCGTCGCGGCTGACCGCGCTCGCGATGCCGACGCCCAACGGCCCGGTGCCGCTCGGCACGCTCGGACATCTGCGCAACGACCTCGAATACGGCGTGATCTGGGAACGCGACCGTCAGCCGACCATCACCGTGCAGTCGGACGTGTCGGCCGGCGCGCAAGGCATCGACGTCACGCACGCGGTGGACCGCGCGCTCGCGCCGATCCGCGCGACGCTGCCGGTCGGCTACCGGATCGAGATCGGTGGCTCCGTCGAGGAAAGCGCCAAGGGTCAAACCTCGATCAACGCGCAGATTCCGATCATGGTGATCGCGGTACTCACGCTGCTGATGATCCAGCTGCAAAGCTTCGCGCGCGTGCTGATGGTCGTGCTGACCGCGCCGCTCGGCCTGATCGGCGTCGTGCTCACCTTGCTGCTGTTCGGCCAGCCGTTCGGCTTCGTCGCGATGCTCGGCGTGATCGCGATGTTCGGCATCATCATGCGCAACTCGGTGATTCTCGTCGATCAGATCGAGCAGGACATTGCGTCGGGACACAAGCGTTTCGATGCGATCGTCGGCGCGACCGTGCGGCGGTTCCGGCCGATCACGCTGACCGCCGCGGCCGCCGTGCTCGCGCTGATTCCGCTGCTGCGCTCCAACTTCTTCGGGCCGATGGCGAGCGCGCTGATGGGCGGCATCACGAGCGCGACGATCCTCACGCTGTTCTATCTGCCCGCGTTGTACGCCGCGTCGTTCCGCGTACGCGCCGACGAGCGCGAGCCGCAGACGCCGTCCGGTGCCGGCGCCACGCACACGGGTAACTGAGCATGAGCACGAGCATGACTATTCCCGCCCTATCCCGCCACCGCCGCGCGCGCTTCGACGCGCTGGCCCGTACCACGCTTGCCACCAGCATCGCCAGCATCACCTGCATGCTCGGCGCCTGTTCGTTCGGACCGAACGGCGACGCGCCCGCGATGCCGCGGCCCGCGCACTACGGTGCCGAGCCGCTACCGACGCAAACCGTGACTGCGCAGGGCGTCTCGCAGCAGTTCGTGACCGGCGCGCAGCCGGTGCCCGAATGGTGGAAGCTGTACCGCTCGGATGCGCTGAACGCGCTCGTCGACGAAGGCCTGCGCAATAGTCCGACGCTCGACGCGACCGACCGCAGTCTCGCGGCCGCGCGCGAGCAATTGCGCGCGCAGGTCGGCAGCTCGCTGCTGCCGACCATCGACGCCGGCGGCCAGGCCACCCGCAATCGCGCGCTCGCGATCCCCGAGATCGGACCGAACACGTTTCTGTACAACGTGTTCGTCGGCCAGTTGCAGGCGCACTACACGTTCGATCTGTTCGGCGCCGCGCGTCTCGCGAACGCGGCGCTCGCCGCGCGCGTGAACGTGCAGGTCTACCAGCTCGAGGCGGCGCGGCGCGCGCTCGCCGCGAACATCGTGACCGCGACGATCACGAGCGCCGCGCTGCATGCTCAGATCGATACGACCGAGCGGCTCGTGGCCCTCGCCAACGATCAGGCACGCGATACCGAGCGGCGCTTCGCGCTCGGTGCGGTATCGCATGCCGATCTGCTAAACGCGCAGCAGAGCGCGGCGAGCGTGTCGGCGAGTCTGCCGGCGCTGAAGCAACAGTGGCTCACTACGCGTCACGCGCTCGCGGTGCTGCTTGGCCGCACACCCGATGCCGCGCCGGACGACATCGATCTCGCGCAGTTGCATGTGCCGGAGCAGGTGCCGGTGGTCGTGCCGTCGGAGCTGCTGCGCACGCGGCCTGACATCGAGGCCGCCGACGCCGCGCTGAAGGCCGCTGCGACCGATGTCGGCGTCGCCACCGCGCAGATGTTCCCGAGTCTGTCGCTGTCGGCATCGATGGGACAAGGCGGGTTTAGCTGGCCGGTCGCGATGTCCGGTGCGGGGGCCATCTGGAGCATCGGCGCGTCGCTGTCGCAACCGCTGTTTCATGGCGGCGCGCTGCTCGCGCAGCGCCGCGCGGCGCAGCACACGTACGAAGCGAGCGTGTCGCAGTACAAACAGACTGTGCTGGCCGCGTTTCAGAACGTCGCCGACACGCTCGCCTCACTCGAGCACGACGCGCAGTCGCTCGACGCCGCGAACGTCGCCGCGCGTTCGGCACAGGGTGTGTTCAACGAGACCTCGGCGCGCTATCGGCTCGGCGCGCTGCCCGTCGCCGCGACGCGTTCGAGCGAGCAGCAATGGCGCAACGCGCAGCTCGACGAGATCCGCTATATGAGCGCGCGGCTGACGGATACGGCCGCGCTGTTTCAGGCGATGGGGAATCCGCCGGTTGATCAGGCAGGCGCATCATCGGCTGCGGCGACTTCGGCTTCTGCGCCTGCATCGGTTGGGACGACGAACACGGCGACATCCAACTAAATCTCGGATTCCGTACGGAACGGGGCGCACTTATCCCCAGTTCGTGTTGATGAGCCTGTTGAAAACTGTCTGAACAACGGGCTAACGCATTGAACCTAATACGATTTGTTTGTACGGTGCGAAACGAATCAGAAGCAAGCCACAGGACACGTGCTCTGCAGCGCCTCAACGGTGTTTATCGATCACTGAATCGTGCTATCAGATCGATGCATGCTTGAGGCGCGAAAGAGCTTGCCCACTCTTGCGAGCTTTTGAACTCGGGCTCAAGACGAGCAAGCGCCTCAGATAGCCACTGCGACCGTTGCGCTTCACGCTTGAAACCGCCAGCAAGGCGAGCAACACATTGCCTGGGAAGATCTTTGCGAAATCGTCGCTACGCGGTCAGAACAATCGATTGGAAATTCGATCGTATTGCTCGTCCGGCTAGACGATGGCCGTACCATGACCGTGCCGGAAGGCGATTCAGCCTGGCATGATCTGACCATGAAGTTATCGGAACATCTTGCCGGCGCGAAACGCTACGAGGAGTGGGCACTTCAGTCCGCTTTTTCCGACGATGTGCCTCGCGTCGAGGTGTTTCGCCGCTGACATGACGGTATGCGGCGAGAGCGGGCCGGTGCCCGTATCGCTTAAGAATCCGCGGCCCCCCGCGCACCCGCCATCCGAGACATCAAGGCTTGTTCGACTCGAACAGATCCATGATCTGCTTCTTCTCGGTCGTCGACACGCTCGGCGGCGGCACCACCGGCGGCGTCATGCCCGCCGGGCCGACCCCGCCCACCGCATCGGTCGCGCCGGCCATCGGAT
The DNA here is from genome assembly GCF_014397645.1 of Paraburkholderia sp. 31.1. NCBI lineage: Bacteria > Pseudomonadati > Pseudomonadota > Betaproteobacteria > Burkholderiales > Burkholderiaceae > Paraburkholderia > Paraburkholderia sp. 31.1. The sequence continues at coordinate 150,030 of NZ_VZQN01000005.1, read as the reverse complement.
TGCCCGAATCGAGACCGATGCTCGCGACGAAGCCTTGCCCCGGCAACTTGTCGGTAAAGAACAGCTCGCCGTTCATCACCGTCACACCGTCGGGTTGCTGCGGCTCGGCCTGTGGCACACCGCGCAGCGCGCGCTGCATGTACTCGACCCAGATCGGCAGCGCGAGCTGCGCGCCGAATTCGCGGCTGCCGAGACTCTTCGGCTGGTCGTAGCCCATCCACGCGACCGCCACCAGCGACTGCTGATAGCCGGCGAACCAGCCGTCCTTCGCGTCGTTGGTCGTACCGGTCTTGCCCTGCAGGTCCGAGCGCTTCAACACGTTGGTGCCCGCGCCCGTACCCGCGGTCGCGACCGAGTGCAACAGGCTGTTCATGATGTATGCGTTACGCGGCTCGAGCGTGCGCGGCGCGTCGTGCCCAGCGACGAGCGGCTGCGCGCGCGAGATCGCCACGCCCCGCGCGTCGGTCACTTCGTTGATCAGATACGGATTGATCCGGTAGCCGCCGTTCGCGAACACCGAGTACGCGCCCGCCGACTGCAGCGGCGTGACGAGGCCCGCGCCCAGCGCCATCGGCAGATACGGCGGGGTCTTGTCGGCGTCGAAGCCGAAGCGCTGCGTGACGAAGTCCTGCGCGTACCTGGTGCCGATGAACGACAGGATGCGGATCGACACGAGGTTCTTCGACTTCTGCAGCGCGAGGCGCATCGACATCGGACCATCAGGCTGGTCGTCGTCCTTCGGCTCCCACGCGTCGCCGCCCGGCGTGCTCGGCGGGAAGTACAGCGGCGCGTCGTTGATGATCGTCGCCGGTGCGAGCCCCTTGTCGAGCGCCGCCGAATAGATGAACGGCTTGAAGCTCGAACCCGGCTGCCGCCATGCTTGCGTTACATGGTTGAACTTGTTCTTGTTGAAGTCGAAACCGCCGATCAGCGCGCGGATCGCGCCGTCCTGCGGCGTCAGCGACACGAGCGCGCCCTCGACCTGCGGCAACTGCGTGATCTGCCAGTTGCCCTTGTCGTCGGCGACGAGGCGCACGATCGAACCCGGCTTGATGCGCAGCGTCGCGTTCGCGCGCGGGCTCAGCGCCGCGGCGACGAAGCGCAGGCCGTCGCCCGACACCGTCACCTGGGTGCCGTCGACCAGTTGCGCGGCCACCTGCTTCGGGCTCGCGTCCGTCACCACGCCGGCGATGATCTCGCCGTTGTCCGGGTGATCGGTCAGCGCGTCGTCGATCGTCTGGTCGCGGTCGTCGCCCGCCTCGGGCAACTGCACGAAGCCTTCCGGTCCGCGATAGCCGTGGCGCCGCTCGTAGTCCATCACGCCCTTGCGCACCGCGCGATACGCGGCGTCCTGATCGGCGGAATCGATCGTGGTGGTCACGTTCAGGCCGCGCGTATAGGTTTCGTCCTTGTACTGCGCGTACATCATCTGCCGCACCATTTCGGCGACGTACTCGGCGTGCACGCTGTACTCGTTGCCCGGATTCTTCGTGTGAATCTCTTCCTTCACGGCCTGGTCGTACTGCTGCTGCGTGATGTAGTTCAGCTCGAGCATGCGTCGCAGGATGTACTCCTGACGGATCTTCGCGCGCTTCGGATTGACGACCGGGTTATACGCGGACGGCGCCTTCGGCAGGCCCGCGAGCATCGCGGCCTGGGCCAGCGTGAGGTCCTTCAGGTCCTTGCCGAAGTACACGCGCGCGGCCGCGGCGAAGCCGTACGCGCGCTCGCCCAGATAGATCTGGTTCATGTACAGCTCGAGGATCTGGTCTTTCGTCAACGCGCGCTCGATCTTGTACGCGAGCAGCATCTCGTAGATCTTGCGCGTGTACGTCTTCTCGCTGGAGAGGAAGAAGTTGCGCGCGACCTGCATCGTGATCGTGCTCGCGCCCTGCGACGCGCCGCCATGCGCAAGGTCGGCGAAACCGGCGCGCAGGATGCCGACGAAGTCGACGCCGCCGTGTTCGTAAAAGCGGTAGTCCTCGATCGCGAGCACCGCTTTTTTCATCTGGTCGGGGATGTCCTGGAAGCGCACGAGGCTGCGCCGCTCCTCGCCGAATTCGCCGATCAGCACGTGATCGGCGGTGTAGACGCGCAGCGGCACTTTCGGGCGATAGTCGGTCAGCGCGTCGAGCGACGGTAATTGCGGCCCCATCACGACGAGCGCATAGCCGACGATCAGCGCCCCGACCACGACGACGGTCGCGATCAGGCCGAAGAACCACAGCACGAGCGACGCGCCGATCGAACGACGGCCGCGCTCGGGCTCGCGCGAGGCGGCATTGCGTCCAGGGGTGCGTTGGTGGGAGTCCCGGTCTTCACCGGCCGGAGAGTTCGAGGAATGCGGTCGTTTGATGATTGGCATGACTGGAATAATGGGCCCGCAACTGCGCGCCTGTCTGCACGCGCTCGCGGCGCGCGCATGGGTCGTGTTCGACATCCTGGCAGGGACGTACGCCGCCCTGCGGACCTTGCCCCCGGCCGGCCGCACGGCACGCCACGGACCATGTCCGGCGCAACGTAACAGCGCATTTTAAAGAAATCGGCAGCGGTCCAAGGCAGTTTTTTTGTAAGAATTCCCTTTGCCGGCCGCCTTTTCCTGGTAAGGGTCTGTAATTTCGCGCAGCGCGCATTGCAGCGTGCGCGCGACGCGCAGCTTATGCGGGGTTATCAACATTTTCTGTTGAAAGGGCTGTGGACAAACCGGCCGCAAACACTACAACTCATTGATGCCACGGGATTTTCGCACCGCGCTTGTTCCGTGGCGGCGCAACTCGTCATATGATGAACCCCGCGCGCGTCCCTCGATGCGCGCGATGGGGACCCCAACGGCGGGATCCAACGGCAGTTCCGATGACGGGTTCCGACACCGTATCCGAAGGCACGCGCCGATCCGCCCATGCTAACAAGACTGCGAGTCGATCATGTCCAAGCCCAGTGAGCGCATCGTCGTATTCGTCACGACCGCGCAGAAACGTGCGATCACCGCGACTGCCGAGGATCTGGGCATCAGCGTGAGTGAACTGATGCGGCGCGCGGTGCTGAGCTTCGGCGCGACCAGCGAACAGGTCAAGGCCGCGAGCATCGTCGACCGGCTGCGCGCGCCGCGCGCGCCCGATCCGCTGAACGCGGCGCTGCAGCGCGTCGCGCGCGGTACGCGCTATGCGCGCGCCGCGCTGCCGGTAGCGCTGCAAGCGGATGAGAAAGACGCGGCGGCTCCGGCGGCTGCCGGCGCGGCCGATGCCGTGGCTTCGCCCTCGATGCAGCAAGCCGGTCGTCCCGCTCCCGTGACCGACCCTGTGGATGCCCCCGCCCCGCTGCTTCCCGCGGGCGTCGCCGCCGCGCTCGCCGCCGAGCAGGACGAACAGGCCGCGGCCACCGCCGAAGCCGTCGCGCGTCTGACGGCAGCACGAGCCGCCGAAAACGCGGAAAACGCCGAAGCGGACGCAATCGACAACGCCGCGTCGAAACGGCTGCCCGGCACGTCGGCGCGTCTGCGCAACTCACTCAAGCGCCGTCCCAACGACCAGGACTCCGACGAAGACGAACCGCACAGCGACCCGAGCGCCGAAGGCGGCCGTTTCGCGTGACGCAAAGCGTGACGGAAAATTACTGCGCACCGAGCCGCAATCACTGCATCCGAGCGATGCAGGCGAGCGTACGCAACGGGTCCCCGTTGCATATCGTTACATCAGTGACACCTGCGTGAAACGCCGCTCGGTAACGCCCGCCCACACCCGCAAACAGCGGCTTTTCGCGCATCGTTCGAGCCTTCGGGTAGCCGCATCGATTAAGCCATCTTTAAGACAGCCGGTGGTGTAATATCCGCCGTCAAGTCCATGATCCGCCGTCAAGTCCATGCCCATCGCGGCTTTCCATCATCCAGGCATTCCTCAACCGGCATTGCGCCTCAACAAAAACGGACCGCGCTATTGCAATTGGCAAGTGCGCCCCGAACTCCGGTCCGAACGTTGCGCAGCATGGCGCACGGCGGCGTAAAGTAGCAGTAGTTCAAGGCAGTCAGGCGCGCACGCATCGTCGGCGCCGCTCACATTCTCTGGAGGTTTTCATGTCGCTTTTTGACAGCATTTCGCGCACGCTCAAAGGTCTTTTGAACGATGCGGCCGATTCGGTGCAGGATCCGTCGCGCGACTCGCGCCAGATCGTGCGCGAACTCGACGACAGCATCGGCAAGGCCGAAAACTCGCTGATCGAGATTCAGGCGCAGGTCGCCACCCAGCAAAGCAAGCGCGATGTTGCCGCGGACAAGGCGAAGAAGTATGAAGACGGTGCTCGCCGTGCGCTGCAGTCCGGCGACGAAGCGCTCGCGCGTGAAGCGCTCAGTGCGCAGGCCACGGCCGAAGCCGAACGCGATGCGCTGACCAAAGAACTGACTTCGCTGGAGCCGTCGGTCGCGCAACTGAAGAGCCAGATCGAGGACATGCGCACGCGCCGCAACGACCTGAACGCGCGCTCGAACATCCTGCAAGCCAAGCAGCAGATCGCGCAGGCAAAAGATACCGCGGCCACCGCACTCGGCGGCATCGGCGGCAAGAACCTGTCCGAGGATTTCCAGAAGCTCGAAGATAAAGTCGCGCTGTCGAACGCGCGTTCCGACGCACGTCTGAACTCCGCCGACGAAAAAAGCGGCAAGGCGCTCGACGACAAGCTCGCGGATCTGAACCGCGGCCCGTCCGTCGACGATCGGCTCGAAGCGCTGAAGAAGCAGCTCAATACGCCGGCGCAGTAAATGCCGGATGCGTGTACTTCCTCGCAGCAAGTACACGCAGCAATGACTGCAGTAGCAGTACATGGCGGTGCGCTCGCTTCTGAACGCACCGGCATACCGGCCGCCACAGGCAGCCACCGCAATCGACTGATGGAGACGGGCGCGTCCCGCCCGGTCCGCAAATGAAAAAACTTTTCGCAACCGCCTTCGCTTCGCTGCTGCTCGTGTCGGCCGCGGCGTTCGCGGTGCCGACCGCCCAGCAAATCGAATCGGCGATGTCGCAGGGCAACTGGCAGCAGGCCGACGCCGGCCTCACCGAAGTGTTGCAAGCGCATCCGAACAACGCACACGCGCACTATCTGTACGCCCAGGTGCTCGATCGCGAAGGCCGTTCCGCCGACGCGCTCGCGCAGCTCCAACAGGCAAAGACACTCGATCCGCAGGTCCGCTTCACCGACCCGAGCCGCTTCGCGCAAACCGAAGCGCGCCTGCGCCGCGACGCGGAACGCGCGGGCGGCAACGTCACCCGTCACGCCGCGAATCCGTTCGCGCAGCAGAATGCGCCTGCTGTGCAGCAACAGTCGGCGATGATGTCGCAAGCGCAACAACGGCATGGTCCGGGGGTGGGTATGTGGATCGGTATCATTGTTCTGATCGCGGTGATCGCGCTCGTGCTGCGCTGGACCTTGCGCCGCGCGCGCAGCCAGGAAGACACGCGCGCCGACGAGGACCGCCGCGCGCAATTGAAGCGCGCCACCGACATGCTCAACATGGTGCGCTCGATCAAGCTCGACGTGAAGCTATCCACCGCGCCGGGTCACGAGTTGCTCGAGAAAGACGTCGAAGCGACCGAAGAACAGTTGCGCGGCGCCGTCGAAACGCTGTCGAACGGCAAGAATCCGCTGCCGCCCTATGCACTCGACGAATTCGAGCAGCGCATCGCGAGCCTGCGCGCGCGCGCCGACGGCCGGCCCGATCCGACCGCCGCGTCCGTGGGCAGCGCTCAGCAATCGACGTACGCGCAGGAGGCCGAGCGCTTCGGCAACCCGCAACCGCCTTATCCGCAACAGGGTCCCTATCAGCAGCAGCCGCAGGTCATCGTGCAGCAAGGCGGTGGCATGGGTGGCGGCATGGGCGGCCTGCTGACCGGCGTGCTGCTTGGCGAGGCGCTCAGTCATGGGCGTGACCGCGTAGTCGAGCGCGACGTGGTCGTCGACCCCGACGAACTGCGCCGGCGCGGCGACGACGGCGGAAACGGCGGCGGCCTCGACTTCGGTCAGGGTTCGAACGACTGGAACGATGACGGCAGCGGCGGCATCGACATGGGCAGCAACGACGATTCCGGCGGTTGGACCGATACCTGATCGAACCCGATCGATCCGCGTCGAATGAAAAGACAGGCTCCTTCGCGGAGCCTGTCTTTTGCCTGCCGGTTTTGTGTACCGCCTTCGTTCAGGTCAGGCCCGCGCCGACTCCGCCTGGCTACCCTCGTGCTGCGCGAGCACGACCGCCCCCGCAAACAGCCGCACGATGAAACGTTCCGCGTAATCGATCAATGCGTCGCGGCGCGCGGCGTTCGCATCGATGTATTCAGCGGATAGATGAAACAGTTGCAGCACGATCTGCGTGCAGACTTCGTCGACGGTCTCGCGCGCGAGTCGCGGCATCAATTCGAGCTGCACGACGTCGTCCGCCATCTCCGCCGACACCTCGTGCAGGTTCGCCCGCACCGCTTCGCGCAAAGCCGGCGACGTGCCGTGGTATTCGGCCAGCGCGCTCAGGAACGCCTCGCGGTTCGCGAGCGCGAACGCGAAAAACGCGACGCACGCGCGCCGCGGCACGCTGTGCGGTTCGTCGTGCGCGGCGAGCCAGCGCTCGCGTCGCAGCATCGGCCGAAGCCGTCGGCTCACCGAGACGACGGCTTCGTGCGCAAGCTCGTCGAGCGCGCTGAAATGGCGGTAGAACGTGTTCGGATTGAGCCCCGCCTCGCGTGCGAGTTCGCGTAAGCCGAGGCTCGCGAAACTGCGGCCGCCGGCGGTCAACCGCAGCGCGGCCTCGATCAGCTTGCGCTTGCCGGGCGGCAACTCCGGGCCGGCGACGGACGCTGCTTCGGGGACGGTCGTCATCGTGCGTTCAATCGTCGCGCGGTATGCGCGTTTAATAGCTGCACTCTAAACGATCTTGACGCGATGTGTACAGTTGTCTACCCTGCGCGTTAAGCCGTGTGTAGACAGCTGTAGACGCGCGATTTCGCCCCTGCCCGTCGCGCCGCGCGAGTCCAGCGCGCCGTAGCCGCTATCGTTTCACCCGCCGCTTTCGCCCCGTGCCGGAGACCGCCGTGACGCCTGCCCCTTCCGCTTCATCCACCGCGCTGCGCATTGCGATCGTCGGCAGTGGCTTTGCCGGCATCGGCATGGCCATCCGTCTGCAGCAAATGGGCATCACGTCGTTTACGGTCTATGAGGCCGCGAGCGGCATCGGCGGCACGTGGCGTGACAATACCTACCCCGGCGCGGCCTGCGATGTCCCCTCGCATCTCTATTCGTTCTCGTTCGAGGCGAATCCGGCGTGGTCGCGCTCGTTCAGCAGCCAGGCCGAAATTCTCGCGTATCTGCAGCACTGTGCACGCAAGTACGGCGTCGATCGCTACGTGCGTTGCAATGCGAACGTGAGCGCCGCGCGCTTCGACGAAGCGCGGCAGATCTGGCTCGTCGAGCTCGACACGAACGGCGCGCGCGAAATCGTCGAGGCCGACGTGCTGATCGCCGCGAACGGTCCGCTGTCGCGTCCCGCGCTGCCGCGCATCGCCGGCATCGAACGTTTCGAGGGCAAGCTGTTCCATTCGGCGCGCTGGGATCACGTCTATCCGCTCGACGGCAAACGCGTCGCGGTAATCGGCACCGGCGCGAGCGCGATCCAGTTCGTGCCGAAAATCCAGCCGCGCGTCGCGCATCTGGCTCTGTTCCAGCGCACCGCGCCGTGGGTGATGCCGAAGCGCGACAAGCCGATCGGCCTGCGCGCGCAATGGCTGTTCCGTACGCTGCCGTTCACGCAGCGCTTCGTTCGCAGCGCGATCTATTGGCAGCTCGAGTCGCGTGGGATCGCGTTCGTCGTCAATCCGAAGCTGATGAAGATGCCGATGAAGTTCGGTCTCAGCTATCTGCAGCGACGCGTCAAGGACCCGGCGCTGCGCGCGAAGCTCACGCCGAACTACCGGCTCGGCTGCAAGCGCGTGCTGCTGTCGAGCGACTATTACCCGGCCGTCTGTCAGCCGAACGTCGACGTCGTGACGAGCGGTATCCGCGAGATCGTCGCGGATGGCATCGTGACCGACGACGGCGTGCACCACCACGCGGACGCGATCATCTGCGGCACCGGCTTCCAGGTCAACGACGTGCCCGCGCCGTTCGAAGTGACCGGCCTCGACGGCACCGACCTCAGCACGCTATGGCTGCGCGATGGCCCCGAGGCCTATCTCGGCACCAGCATCGCGAACTTCCCGAACTTCTTCATGATCGTCGGCCCGAACACGGGGCTCGGCCATAACTCGATGATCTACATGATCGAGTCGCAACTGCGATATATCGGCGATTGCCTGCGCGTGCTGCGCAAACAGAATGCGCGCACGATGACCTTGCGCGCCGACGTGCAGCGCGATTTCAACGCTCGTTTGCAACAGGAGATGCGGCACGCGGTGTGGACGAGCGGCTGCCACAGCTGGTATCAAACGCAGAGCGGCAAAGTCACCGCGATCTGGCCCGGCTTCACGTTCAGCTTTCGCAAGCGTACGCGCCGCGTGCGGCCGCAGGATTACCGCTTCGCGCGTTGAGTCCGCACAATGGCAATCCGGCGCCGCGGGCATGGGCCGGCGCATTCGTTACCCGCCACCGCTCAGCAACTGCAACAGCTCCCACAGAAACTTCACGATGATCACGATCAGTTCCCACAGCCGATAGAGCGGCTGCCAGTCCAGCACGCGCAGAAGGGACTCGATCATCGCTATCGTCAGAAGAAGTGAGGGCCGCGATTTCCAGTTCGATCACGCGTCGCGCGCGATGCCCGCGCGTCGCGCAAGCTCAAACCGCCATCACGGCCCGCCTGCGCTCCGCGCGCTGCATGAAGAAGTTCGCCGCGACGACGCCGACCGTGACGACCGCGATGAACAGCGTCGCGAGCGCATTCATCTCCGGATTCAGACCAAGTCGCACGCGCGAGAACACGACGAGCGGCAAGGTCGTCGAACCGGGACCCGACAGGAACGCGGACAGCACGAGGTCGTCGATCGACAGCGTGAACGACAGCAGCCAGCCCGACACCAGCGCCTGTGAGATCAGCGGCAGCGTGACGAAGAAGAACACGCGCAGCGGTGTCGCGCCGAGGTCGAGCGCGGCTTCCTCGAGCGACGGATGCAGTTCGCGCACGCGCGATTGCACGATGATCGCGACGTACGAAATACACAGCATCACGTGACCGATCCAGATCGTGAAGATGCCGCGTTCGGCCGGCCAGCCGATCCAGCGCGCCATTTCGATGAACAGCAGCAACAGCGAGATGCCCTGAATCACTTCGGGGATCACCAGCGGCGCGTTGATCATGCCGGTGTACAGCGTGAAGCCGCGAAAGCGCCCCATGCGCGCGAGCACGAAGCCGGCCCACGTGCCGATGATCACCGACGCGAACGCCGTGAGCAGGCCGATACGCAGCGACAGCCACGCCGACGTGATCAGCTCGCCGTCCTGCAACAGCGCCGCGTACCAGCGCGTCGAGAAGCGGGTCCACACCGTCACCAGTTGCGATTCGTTGAACGAATACACGACGAGGCTGACGATCGGGATATACAGAAACAGAAAGCCGATGCCCAGAGCGATCAGCTGCAGCATGCGATTCGGCTTCATTGGCGGCCCTCCTCCAATGCCTTCGCCTGGGCATGCTGGAACAGCGCCATCGGCACCAGCAGCAGCAACACCATCGCGCATGTGACGGCGGACGCCATCGGCCAGTCGGCGTTGTCGAAGAACTCATTCCACATCACGCGGCCGATCATCAGCGTGTTCGCGCCACCGAGCAACTCGGGAATCACGTACTCGCCGACCGCCGGAATGAACACCAGCAGACAGCCCGCGATGATGCCGTTCTTCGACAGCGGCAGCGTGATCTGCCAGAACGCCTTCCACGGCTTCGCGCCGAGGTCGTAGGCGGCTTCCAGCAAGGTCAGGTCCATTTTCACGAGATGCGCGTACAGCGGCATCACGAGAAACGGCAGGTACGAATAGACCATGCCGATGTAGACCGCCGTGTTCGTGTGATACAGCTCGATCGGCGAATGGATCAGGCCGACCGACATCAGGAAGTTATTCAGCAGCCCGTTGTTCTTCAGAATGCCGATCCATGCGTACACGCGGATCAGGAACGAGGTCCAGAATGGCAGCATCACGGCCATCATCAGCAGATTGCGGGTGGCCGGATTGGAGCGCGCGATGTAGTACGCCATCGGATAGCCGATCAGCAGACACAGCACGGTCGAAATCGCCGCGACCACGACCGAATTCACATAGGTCGCGAAGTACAGGCTGTCGGTCAACAGAAACGCGTAGTGCGACAGATCCAGCGTGATGTGCAGCGCGCCTTCCGCGAAGGTGACGAGCTGCGTGTACGGCGGAATGCCGAGCTGCGAATCGGCGAAGCTGATCTTCACGACCAGCAGGAACGGCACGAGGAAAAACAGCAGCAGCCAGATGAACGGCCCCGCCACCACCGCGGTGCGTCCCCTGAACTTCAGACGCCGCACGGGCCACGCGAAAAACGACGAAAGCGCCTCTTTCATGACGTCAGCACCACGCCGGCCGATGCGCTCCAGCGCACGTAGACTTCGTCGCCCCAGGATGGCGGATCGATTTCGGTGAGCGCGAGGCTCGTCACGTTCGCGATCACGGTCTTGCCGCCGTCGAGCTTCACGTGATACAGCGAATAGCCGCCCATGTACGCGATATTCGTGACGACGCCCCTGCCCCAGTTGTAGGCGCCCTCCGGCGGCTTACGCGTGAGGGCGATGCGTTCGGGGCGCACCGAGATCGTCACCGGCATGCCGAGCGGACCGGTGATGCCGTGATTGACGTGCAAATGGCAGGTCAGATCCGGCGTTTCGATGAACACGTGATCGGGCTCGTCCTCGACCGTGCGGCCTTCGAACAGATTGGTCGAGCCGATGAATTCCGCCGAGAAACGGCTGTTCGGGTACTCGTAGACTTCATGCGGCGTGCCGAGCTGCACGATCTGGCCTTCGCTCATCACGGCGAGGCGGTTGGCCATCGTCATCGCTTCCTCCTGATCGTGCGTGACCATCATGCAGGTGACGCCGACCTGGTCGAGAATGTTGACGAGCTCGATCTGCGTGCGTTGGCGGATCTGCTTGTCGAGCGCCGACATCGGCTCGTCGAGCAGCAGCAGCTTCGGCCGCTTGACGAGCGAGCGCGCGAGCGCAACGCGCTGCTGCTGCCCGCCCGACAGCTGATGCGGCTTGCGCTTCGCGAAGCGGCCCATCTGCACGAGTTCGAGCGCGTTGTGCAGGCGGTCTTTCAGCTCGGCCTTCGGCACGCCTTCCTGCTTGAGGCCGAACGCCACGTTTGCCTCGACCGTCATGTGCGGAAAGAGCGCATACGACTGGAACATCATGTTGACCGGCCGGCGATACGGCGGCAGTTGCGCAAGGTCTTCGCCATCGATCAGGATCTTGCCCGACGTCACGGTTTCGAGCCCGGCCATCATGCGCAGCAACGTCGACTTGCCGCAGCCCGAGCTGCCAAGCAGCGCGAACAGCTCGCCCTTCTTCACCGTCAGATTGACCCCTTTGACCGCGACGGTCTCGCCGAACTTCTTCACGACATCGACGATCTGGATGAACTGCTCCGCTGCGTCGCCCGTCACGGCGTTCGAGCCCGTCGACGGCGCGGCCGTCCCGGCCAGCGCGCCCGGCTGGTCACTACTCATCATAATGCTGCTTCACTCCGGCGTTTGACGAACAAAGCCCCCGGTGAACACCGAGGGCTTCATAGGCTGCTTATCTGTTTGTTGTCGCGCTTAGCGGCCGGACTTGAACTCGGTCCACAGCCGCGTTTGCAGCCGCTGGATTTCCTGCGGCAGCGGTTTCAACAGGAACAGCGTCTTGATGGTTTCCGGCGACGGGTACACGGCCGGATCGTTCGCGACGTCCTTGTCCACGTACTTGCGCGCTTCCATATTGACGCTCGGGTAGTACACGGCGTTGGTGATCGCGGCGTGCACCTGCGGCGTCTCGATGTAGTTGATCCACTCGAGCGCGGCTTCCTTGTGCTTCGCGTCCTTCGGAATCGCCATCACGTCGAACCACACCGGCGCGCCGCCCTTCGGCACGAAGTACTCGATCTTATACGGCTTCTTCGCCTCGATCGCGCGATGCTTGGCGATCACGACGTCGCCCGACCAGCCGTACGCGAAGCAGATGTCTCCGCCGACGAGGTCGTTGATGTAGCCCGACGAGTTGAACTGGGTGATGTACGGGCGGATCTTTTTAAGCATCGCGAGCGCGGCGCGGTAGTCGGCCGGGTTCGTGCTCATCGGGTCTTTGCCTATGTAGTGCAGCGCAGCTGCGAACATCTGGTCCGGCGCGTCGAGCACCGACACGCCGCAGGCCTTCAGCTTCGAGATGTATTCCGGCTTGAACAGGATGTCCCAGCTATCGAGCGGCGCGTCCTTGCCGAGGATCTGCTGGACCTTCGTCACGTTGTAGCCGAGGCCGGTCGTGCCGTACGCCCAGGGCACCACGTACTTGTTGCCCGGATCGGCGCCGGCGACGAGCGCCATCAGCGACGGGTCGAGGTACTTCAGGTTCGGCAGCTTCGATTTGTCGAGCGGCTCGAAGATGCCCGCGGCGATCTGCTTGCCCGCGTAGTTGCTGGTCGGCACGACGATGTCGTAGCCCGAATTGCCGGCGAGCAGCTTCGCCTGCAGCGTGTCGTCGCTGTCGTAGTTGTCGTACTTGACCTGGATGCCGGTCTGTTTGGTGAAGTTCGGTATCGTGTCCTTCGCGATGTAGTCGGACCAGTTATACACGTTGAGCTGCGTATCCTTCGCAGCGGCCGTCAACCACGGCGCCGCGCACAAGATCAGCGCCGCCATATGCCCCACTATCCGCTTGTTCATCCCGTTCTCCGATCCTCTCGTCACTCAAGCCGCGCCGTCGCCCGCACGGTCCCCTGAAAACCCCGAAAACTACCACCAATTATTGCCCACACAAAAAAAAACCCGGAGCTGTCGCGCAAACGGTACAGGCTCTGGCCGCACCCTTGCAAAATGGGCGCAATTTTAACGGGTTATCGGCCCGTGTCTACCGAAAAATACGCGGTCGTCGGCCGCGCTTTATCCGCGCTGGGCACAGGTTGCGAGGGTTTCATCGCGTCGCCGTTATCTGGTTGTCAGGTCGGCGTTGGCTCGCACCTGGGCGGTGCGCCGCTCTGGCGCGCGCGAGTGCCGGACGGTGCTTGCCGGTGCAGAGCCGCGTCGGCGTCCGGCGCGCCTTTCATGCGCCGCGGCGCCGCCACGACGGCTCGAATGCTCCTATCATGATCCTTTGATGCGTATTGCGCGACGTCGTCGCGCGATGGCCGGCCAGCCGCTGCGCGCGTGCGATGGGCATGTGACTTGCAACAGGATGCGTTTCCCACAAGCTCTGGCACGATGAACACCAATCCTTTCGCGATGCGTCCCGACCGGCGCCGGCGCCTGCCGGGCGAGCCGATGCGTCCCGCGCACTGGTTCTCGTTCCTCGGCGCCGGCGCGCTGATCGCGGTCGGCTATATCGATCCCGGCAACTGGGCGACCGCGCTCAGCGCCGGCGCGGGCTACGGCTACCGCCTGCTCGGCATCGTGCTGCTGTCGAGCCTGATGGGGATGCTGATGCAATGGCTGTCGTCGCGCCTCGGCGTCGTGACCGGGCGCGACCTCGCGCAATTGTGCCGCGAGCGCAATGGCCGGCGCGCGACGCTGTTCCTGCACCTTCGCGCTGCTCGCGCTCCAGCAGAAAGGCGGCCGCAGGCTGGAGGCGGTGATCGCCGCGCTGATCGGCTTCGTCGGCCTGTGCTTCGTCGTGCAGCTCGCGCTCGCGCGACCCGACTGGCACGCGGCGCTCGCCGGCACCGCGCCGAGCCTGGAGCTGATCAGAAGCGCGGGCATGCTGTGGCTCGCGGCCGGCATCGTCGGCGCGACGGTCATGCCGCACAACCTGTATCTGCATTCGGCGCTCGTCAAGCATCACGCGCCCGACAGCAGCGACGCGCAGATCAAGGCCGCGCTGCACGTCGTCAATCTCGATACTTTCGGCTCGCTTGCGTTCGCGTTCGTGATCAACGCGGCGCTGCTGATCGTCGCGGCGGCCGTGTTCTATGCCAGCGGTCATCGCGACGTGACCGATCTGGCCGATGCGCATCGGCTGATCGCGCCGCTCGTCGGCAGCCGCTGGGCCGGCATCCTGTTCGCGACGGCGCTGCTCGCGTGCGGACTCAGCGCGACCGTCACGGGCACGCTGGCCGGTCAGACGGTGATGGAGGGCTTCCTGCGGCTGCGGTTACCGCGCTGGAAACGCGCGCTGCTCACGCGTGCGCTCGCGATCGGGCCGGCCCTGCTCGCGGTGGGCGTGTTCGGTCAGCATGGCTCGAATCAGTTGCTGGTCGCGAGCCAGGTCGTGCTGAGCTTGCAATTGCCGTTCGCGGTCGTGCCGCTGATCCGCTGCGCGTCCGATGCGGCGCTGATGCGCGGCTGGCGCGTGCACGGCGTGCCGCTCGTGCTGTCATGGCTGTCGGCGGCGTTCATCATTGCGCTCAATGGCGCGCTGATGTGGCAACTGGCGACTTCGGCGTGATTGCAGACGCAAAGGTCAGCGCAATTGACATGAAGTTCGCACGACGCTGAGCGGCGCATGCAAGGCGCACGGCGCGCATCGGTTAACATAGCGGGACTTCGCCTCCCCGCCTCAAGGTTTCCGATGACTTCGAATCTCCACGATCTTCCCGACAGCCCGTGCATCGGCGTCTGCTCCACGCTCTTCGACGAGGTCTGTAAAGGCTGCGGCCGCACCGCCACCGAAGTGTCGAACTGGGTGTTTCTGAGCGACGAGGAAAAGCGCGCGATCTGGACTCGGATCGAACGGGAAGGCACGGCGATGCGGTTTCAGAACGACAAGGTGTGAGGGTGTTCGTTGCGCGCTTGAGCGTTGATGCCGGTTGCGGCCATAAAAAATGCCGGGACCTCCCGGCATTTTTTATGGTCCACGTTTTCTGATGCGAGCATCAGAAGCGCATGCCGACGCCGACGATCAGCGGATCAATTGTCGGGCTGCGACCGAGGGTCGCGTTACGCAACGTGCTATACGTTGGACAGAGCCGGCTCGCGGCCATAGACGCTTCAGATCCCGACGCAACTGAACCTGAAAACGCCTCGCAAAACTTCGGCTACATGACCACCGCCAAGGACTTCGTTCAGTGCCTCGCAGAATGGCGCCGCATGGCGAACGTGTTCAATCCATGGTCCGAGACCGATGAGCGCGATCAGCCCGGCATCAACGCGCCGCGGATTCGCCAGCAACAACTTGCGGCCTACCTGCAAGCCCGCCAAAGGAGTATCGAGATCATCCTGATTGCGGAGGCGCTGAGCTGCCGCGGCGGGCGTTTCACAGGCATCGCGATGACCTCCGAGCGGATTCTGCTTGGCAACGATACGAAGCTCAACAGCTTCGCCACGGGATCGGACCACAGCCCACTACCGGACTACCTCCCTGGCCCGGCAGCCCGCACCAGTTGCCGTGATGCGCTGTCTCGAATGACGGACCGCGACTACGGGGTCTATGAGAGAACCGCCTCGGTCGTCTGGCAGACGATGCTTGCCAATGGATTCGGACCGACTGAGTTTGCGCTATGGAATGCGTTCCCGTTTCATCCGTTCGCGGACGAAGATGCCCAGAGCAATCGCCGCCCAACGAATCACGAGCTACATGCGACGGGCCAGATTCTGGCCGACTTCATCAGCCTGTTCCCTCGAACCGTACGGTTCGTTGCGCTTGGGCGGGAAGCGGAAAGCGCGTTGCTCAGTCACCCGATGCGGCCTCTACACGAACTCGTGCGGCACCCTACGGCGAGAGCGGCGAAGCCTGCAAGCGAGGCGCTTCAAGGAAAGGTTCGCCCTATGGCCAAGCTGGATGAGGTGATTCGACGGCTTGCGTCGAGCCGGCATTAGTCCGGGCTTGTCGCGATCGAATCATTGCGCGGTCTTCACTGTGAACGCATGTTCGCCTGGGGCGCCGGATAGCCACCAAAAGCAAAAAAGGCCCACGCCGGCAAACTGCCAGCGTGGGCCTTTGGGAATAGCTGAAGACCAGCAACCAGGCGCTTATTGCACGCCCTGACTCGTCAGGAAGTCCTCATAGTTGCCACCGAAGTCGTTCAGCGTGCCATTGGTCTTCACTTCGATGATCCGGTTCGCGAGGCCGCTCACGAACTCGCGGTCGTGGGAGACGAAAATCAGCGTGCCGTCGAACTTGTCGAGCGCGATCTGCAGCGACTCGATCGACTCCATATCCATGTGGTTGGTCGGCTCGTCCATCAGCAGCACGTTGTGGCGGCCCAGCATCAGCTTGCCCCAGATCATGCGGCCCTTCTCGCCGCCCGACAGCACCTTGACCGACTTGCGAATGTCGTCCGCATTGAACAGCAGCCGGCCGAGCGTGCCGCGCACCATCTGCTCGTCGTCGCCTTCCTTGCGGTACTGGTCGATCCAGTCCATCAGCGTGACGTCGCCCGGAAACTCTTCGTACGTGTCTTGCGGCATGTAGCCAACGTTGGCGTTTTCCGCCCACTTCACCGTGCCGTGGTCGAGTTGCAGATTGCCGAGCAACGAGCGCAGCAGCGTGGTCTTGCCCGCGCCGTTCTCGCCGATGATCGCGATGCGCTCGCCCGGCTGCACGCTGATGCTGAAGTTATTGAAGATCGAGCGCTCGTATTTCTTGGAGATACTGTCGGCGACCACCGCGATGTTGTGCAGCTTCTTCTCGAACTCGAAGCGGATGAACGGGTTCTGCCGCGACGACGGCTTGAATTCCTCGATCTTGATCTTGTCGATCATCTTCAGACGGCTGGTGGCCTGGCGCGCCTTCGACTTGTTCGCCGAGAAGCGGCGCACGAAGTCCTGCAGATCGGCCACGCGCTCCTTCGCCTTCGCGTTGGCGGCCTGCTGACGCTCGCGCGCCTGCGTGCTGGCGAGCATGTAGTCGTCGTAGTTGCCCGGATAGACCTTCAGCGTGCCGTAGTCCATGTCGGCCATGTGCGTGCAGACCTGGTTCAGGAAGTGCCGGTCGTGCGAGATGATGATCATCGTCGAGTTGTACTGGTTGAGAACATCTTCCAGCCAACGGATCGAGTTGATGTCGAGGTTGTTGGTCGGCTCATCCAGCAGCAGCACGTCCGGCTTCGAGAACAGCGCCTGCGCGAGCAGCACGCGCAGCTTCCAGCCGGGCGCCACGTTGCTCATCGGGCCGTTGTGGTCTTCGATCGCGATGCCGATGCCGAGCAGCAGCTCGCCCGCGCGCGCTTCGGCCGTGTAGCCGTCGTACTCGGCGAACTTCGCTTCGAGTTCGGCCGCGTGCATGTAGTCGTCGTCGGTCGCGTCGGGGTTTGCGTAGATCGCGTCGCGCTCGGTCATCGCGGCCCACATTTCGGCATGGCCCATCATCACGACGTCGAGCACGCGCACGTCTTCGTACGCGAACTGGTCCTGGCGCAGCTTGCCCAGACGCACGTTCGGCTCGAGCATCACGTTGCCCGAGCTGGGCTCGAGATCCGAACCGAGAATCTTCATGAAGGTGGATTTACCGCAGCCGTTCGCACCGATCAGGCCATAGCGATTCCCTCCCCCAAATTTGACCGAAATGTTCTCGAAGAGGGGCTTCGGCCCGAATTGCATGGTGATATTGGCAGTAGACAGCACAGCGCGTCCCTTTGAATGTGATATCGGCGAAAAACCTAATATTTTAGCAGGTTTGGAGATTTCAACCGGACAGTTGTTCCGGCGCGGCCCGCGTCACCCGCTCGAGCCGCCGCGCGGCGTCTGCAGAATGTCGATGAAGGCCGAAAAATCCGCGTCGGCGAGCCCCATCGCGGCACCCAGTCGCAGCAATTGCTGGACCGTCGACGCGACCGGCATCGGCGTGCCGGTCTCGTAGGCGCTCCCCCGTCGCGCCGTCCGCCCCCCGCCCGCCTCGCCGAAATCCGCCACCCGCCGCGCCAGCGCGCGCGGCCAGCTCACGCGGCGTATCGACGACGTGCGCGCCCTCGGCTCGCAAGGCCTCGGCCTTGGCTCGCGTGCGGTTCCACACATGCACGCTATGACCCGCGCGCAGCAGGTGCCGGATCATCGGCGCGCCCATCAGGCCGGGGCCGCGAAAACCAGTTTCCACGTTCGAATCTCGTCGGTTATCAGATTGAATCGCTTATGTTGCGTACAGATGATAGCGACCGCGCCAGGCGCTGACGTCGCGCGATACCGGGCATGCGATGTGCAGTATCGATGGTTCGAGCGGCGACGTCTGATCCGCCGCGCAGACGATTGCGCTGGCGAGGACGCATATGTCCGTCGGACTGCGCGAACCGTTGCCTATACTTTTTTCCATGCACGTTTCCGAGCAGCGTTTTACTGACCAGCGGCGCACACCAAGGAGGAACTCATGTCAGAACACGTTTACAAGAAGATCGAACTGACCGGTTCGTCGAAGCAATCGATCGACGACGCGATCACCACCGCGATTGCCAAAGCGTCGGAAACGCTGCGCAATCTGCACTGGTTCGAGGTCACGGAAACGCGCGGCCAGATCGAGAACGGCAAGGTCGCGTACTGGCAGGTAACGCTGAAGGTCGGCCTGCGCATCGAGGACTGAGCGGCGACCGCACGACACGCTTGCCCGTTGCCACGCGCAAGCCGCAAACAGAAAAGCTGCGTCCAGGCGGGGCTGGACGCAGCTTTTTTTCAACAACGGACCGCCCGATTTACTTCGGCAGCGAGCCGTCGACACCCTCCACGTACCAGTTCAGGCGCTGCAGTTCCGGATCGGTCAGCGTCTTGCCGTCAGGCACCTTCACCGTGCCCGACTGATCCTTGATCGGGCCCGTGAACACGTCGCGCTTGCCGCTCGCGAGTTCGTCGCGCTTCGCGGCAACCTGCTTCTGCCCATCGGCCGGAATCGCCGACGTGTTCAGGTCCTCGAGGTTGACGGCCTTCTGCGGAATGCCCCACCACACCGGAGCGTTCGTCCACTTGCCGTCGAGCACCTGCTGGATCACCGCGCTGTAGTACACGCCCCAGTGCGCGACGACCGAGCCGAGATGCGCATCAGGACCGAACTTCTTCATGTCCGAATCCCAGCCGAACGCGTGCACGTGCTTCTCCGACGCGGTCGCGAGCGTCGCGCTCGAATCGGTGTTCTGCAGCAGCACGTCGGCGCCCTGGCCGATCAGCGTTTCGGCGGCCTGCTTTTCCTTGCCCGGATCGAACCAGCTGTTGATCCAGATCACCTTCGTATGCACCTTCGGATTCACCGAGCGCGCGCCGAGCGTGAATGCGTTGATGTTGCGCACCACTTCCGGAATCGGCACCGACGCGACGAAGCCGAGCGTGTTGCTCTTCGTCACGTAGCCCGCGGCGACGCCGGCCAGGTACGCGCCCTGGTACATGCGCACGTCGTAGGTGCCGAAGTTCGGCGCCTTCTTGTAGCCGGTCGCGTGCAGGAAGATGGTGTCCGGGAAGTCCTTCGCGACCTTCAGCTCGAAGTCCTGGTAGCCAAAGCTCGTGCCGAAGATGATCTTGTTGCCCTTGTTCGCGAGATCGCGGAACACGCGCTCGGAGTCGGCCGATTCGGGCACGTTCTCGACGCGCGTGATCTTGATCCTGTTGCCGAACTTCGCTTCGGCTTCCCGCGAGCCCTGATCGTGCGCGAAGGTCCAGCCGGCATCGCCCGGATTGCCGAGATAGACGAACGCGACGCCCGGCACGTCAGCGGCCTGCGCGGTTTGCGCGAGCGGCGCCGCAAGCGCCAGCGACGCCGCACCCCAAGCGAAAGCGGTCAGCAGATTTCTTCTCTTCATGTTTTTTTCCCTGTCGTAATGAGCGAATAGTGTTGAGCGGATCGATAAAGGACCTGTGTCGCCGTCAGCCCGCCGAGAAAAACGGCTTGCCGAGCGACGCGGGTGCATTCAGGCGAATCGTGTTCGGATTGCGCGAGATCAGCGCGAGCACGACGATCGTCGCGACGTACGGCAGCATCGCGAGAAACTGCGTCGGCACCGGCACACCGATCGCCTGCGCATAGAACTGCAGCCCCGTCACCGCGCCGAACAGCAGCGAGCCGATCAGCAGTCGCCCAGGGCGCCACGTCGCGAACACCACGAGCGCGAGCGCAATCCAGCCGCGGCCCGAGGTCAGGTTCTCCTGCCACAGGTGCAGATTGACGATCGAATAGTAGCCGCCCGCGAGCCCCGCCATGCCGCCGCCGAACGCGACCGCCCCATAGCGCACGCCGACCACCGGAAAGCCGACCGAATGCGCGACCTGCGGCGATTCGCCGACCGAGCGCAGCACGAGTCCCGCGCGCGTGCGATAGAGGAACCAGCCGATCGCGGCGAACATCAGGAACGCGAGGTAATCGAGCGGCGTGAGGGTAAACAGCGCGGGGCCGAGCACCGGGATGTTCGACAGCCCGGGGATCGTCCACGTATCGATCGTCGCGCGCACCGCCGCCGACGTGTACGGCTTGCCGACGTACGCGGACAGCCCGATGCCGAAGATCGTCAGCGACAGGCCGGTCGCGACCTGGTTGGCGAGCATCGTCAGCGTGAGGAACGCGAACAGCAGCGACATCGCGAGACCGGCGCCGATCGCGGCGAGCACGCCGAGCCACGGGCTGCCGGTGATCGACGTGACCGCGTAGCCGCTGACGGCGCCCATCAGCATCATCCCTTCCACGCCAAGATTGAGTACGCCCGATTTTTCGGCGACGAGTTCGCCGGCGCCCGCGAACATCAGCGGGATCGACGCGGTGATCGCGCTCGACGTGAGCGCGCTGGCTTGCTGGATATCCATATCGAGTCTGAAAGCGGATGAGCGAGCTGATTGGCAAACTTAACGAGCCACTGCTGCGGCCGAGCGGCGCCGCACGCGGTAGTTCACGAACAGGTCGGCGCCGAGCAGGCAGAACAGCAGCAGCCCCTGGAACACGCCCGAGAGCGCCTGCGGCAATTGCATCGAGGTCTGCACCGCTTCGCCGCCGAGATACAGCAACGCCATCAGCAGACTGGCGAGCACGATGCCGAGCGGATGCAGCCTGCCGACGAACACGACGATGATCGCGGTGAAGCCGTAGCCCGGCGACCACGTCGCCTGCAACTGGCCGATCGGACCGGCGATTTCGCCCATACCGGCGAGGCCCGCGAGGCCGCCGCTAATCAGCAGCGACGTCCAGATCGTCTTCTTGTCGGAGAAACCGGCGTAACGCGCGGCGAGCGGCGCAAGTCCGCCAACGTTCATCCGGTAGCCCGCGAAGCTCTTGCGCATGAACAGCCAGACGAGCGGAATCGCGATCAGCGTGAGGAACACGGACGCGTTCAGGCGCGTGCCACGCAGAAATTTCCAGTGCCAGTCGCCATACAGCGTCGGAAACAGCGCGTCGCCGCTGAACATCTCCGACAGCGGGAAGTTCATGCCCTGCGGATCGCGCCATGGGCCGCTCACGAGATAGATCAGCAGTTGCGTCGCGACGTACGTGAGCATCAGGCTCACGAGAATCTCGTTGGTATTGAAGCGGCTCTTCAGAAACGCCGGAATCGCGGCCCACGCCATGCCGCCGAGGATGCCGGCCGCCATCATGGTCGGCAGGATCCACCAGCCGCTCGCCTGATCGAAATAGATTGCGACGCCGCTCGCCGCGATGCCGCCGAGCAGCATCTGCCCTTCGGCGCCGATGTTCCACACGTTCGCGCGATAGCCGATCGCGAGACCGAGGCCGATCAGGCACAGCGGCGACGCCTTCAGCAGCAGCTCCGACCAGCCGTTGATGCTCGACAGCGGCTCGATGAAAAACCCGTGCATCGCCTGCAACGGGTCGCGGCCGACGAGGCCGAAGATCAGGAAGCCGATCGCGAGCGTCAGCAACGCGGCGATCAGCGGCACGGCGAGCTGCATCGTGCGCGACGGCGACGTGCGGGCTTCGAGTCGATAGGGAAGCATCATGGGTAGCGTGTATTTGTTCGGGTTCTGTTCTTCAGGGTCCGCATTCGCGTGCGTGGTTAGCGTGTTGGCGTGGCCGGCGGGCAACGCCTAGCCTCATGCATGCGCCGGTTGATCCGCCGCGGGCGCCGCGCCCTCGCGGTCGCCGAACAGCCCCGCCATCCAGCGGCCGATTTCCTCGGCGTTGGTCGCACCGGTCGCGCGCACCGGCGAAAGCCGCCCGCCCGCGAGCACCGCGATGCGATCGCAGATATCGAACAGCTCTTCCAGTTCCTCCGAGATCACCAGAATCGCAACGCCGCGCGCCGACAGATCGAGCAGTTGCTGACGGATGAACGCCGACGCGCCGACATCGACGCCCCACGTCGGCTGCGCGACCACGAGCACCTTCGGCGCCTGCAAAATCTCGCGGCCCATGATGTATTTCTGCAGATTGCCGCCCGACAGACTTTGCGCGAGCGCGTCGGCGCCGCCGCAGCGCACGTCGAACGCGTCGATGCAGCGCTTCGCGAATGCGCGCATCACACCCGTTTTGATCCAGCCCGAGTTGACCATGCTCTGCCGATGCGCGGTGAGCAGCGCGTTGTCGGCGAGGCTCATCGCCGGCACCGCGCCGCGGCCGAGCCGCTCTTCGGGCACGAAGCCGAAGCCGAGCGCGCGCCGCCCGCCCGCGCCGAGGCGCGCGGCCGGTTTGCCGCAGATCGCGATCGTGTCGGCCGGCAGGCTGCGTTTTTCAGCGCGCTTCTCGCCGGACAACGCCGCGAGCAGTTCCGCCTGCCCGTTGCCCGACACACCGGCAATGCCGAAGATCTCGCCCGCATGCACGCTGAACGACACGTCGCGCAACGAGGTGCCGAACGGATCGTCGCTCGCGACCGACAACTGCCTGACATCGAGCAGCACCGCGCCCGGCTTGTGCTCGCGCCGCGTGTAGTCCGGCAGCGAGTGGCCGACCATCAACTGCGCGAGCGATGCATGCGTCTCGTTCTTCGGCGTCACATGGCCGGTCACGCGACCGCCGCGCATCACCGTCGCGGTGTCGCACAACTCCTGGATTTCGTCGAGCTTGTGGCTGATGTAGAGGATGCTGCAGCCCTCGGCCGCGAGCCGGCGCAGCGTCGTGAAGAGCTTGCGGACCGCCTGCGGCGTCAGCACCGAGGTCGGTTCGTCCATGATCAACAGACGCGGATTCTGCAGCAGGCAGCGCACGATTTCGACACGCTGCCGCTCGCCGACGGTGAGGCTGTGGACATGCCGCTGCGGATCGATGTCGAGCCCGTAGTCGGCCGACACCTCGCGAATGCGTTTGGCCAACGTCTTCAGATCGAACGGTTCGTCGAGCGCGAGCGCGATGTTTTCGCCGACCGTCAGCGTCTCGAACAGCGAGAAGTGCTGGAACACCATGCCGACGCCGAGCTTGCGGGCGGCCGCCGGACTCGCGATCTCGACCGTCTCGCCTTCCCAACGGATCTCGCCGGCGTCGGGTCGCACGGCGCCGTAGATGATCTTCATCAGCGTGCTCTTGCCCGCGCCGTTCTCGCCGAGCACCGCGTGGATTTCGCCGGGCGCGACGACGAGCGTGACGTCGTCGTTGGCGCGCACGGCCGGGTACTGCTTCGTGATGCCCGTCAGCGCGAGCCGAGGCACCGCCTGGCCGGTGAGTTGCGCGCCGTCGCTAAGTGGAGTGTCGCTCATGAGATTCCGTAGTGCGTTCGTGACGCTGCTTGCCGCCGGCGGGCGATCCGTCACCACAACCGGATGACAATACCTAATTCGCCCCACTCAGTCGAGTTGACAAAATTCCCGCAAACCCCCGCCGCTACAAGCTCTGCGGGTATATCGCCCTTGACGCCGTTTTTCGTCCATATTAAAACGCATATACCCCCACGTTCGTTCGATCAGCCTGCACATATATTCGGAGAATCCATGAGCCAGCAACGCGAGGCGATCGACACGTACCTGCTGCGCGTGTTGCACACGCTACTGATGGAGCGCAGCGTCACCCGCGCCGCCGTCAAACTGAACCAGTCCCAACCCGCCATCAGCGCGGCGCTGCGCCGTCTGCGCGACATCACCGGCGACCCGCTGCTGGTGCGCGGCAAGTCCGGCATGGTGCCGACCGAGTACGGTCTGCGCCTGCTCGAACCGGTGCAGAACGCGCTGCGCGAAATCGAGCGCATCAAGTTCCAGCAGCACAACTTCGATCCGGCCACGTCGATCCGCTGCTACCGGATCGGCTGTCCTGACTACCTGAACGTGCTGTTCGTGCCGACGGTCGTCGAACGTTTCCGCAAGGCCGCACCGAACGCGACGCTCGAATTCCATTCGCTCGGCCCCGCGTTCGACTACGAACTCGCGCTCGAGGACGGCAAGCTCGACATCGTGGTCGGCAACTGGCCGGAGCCGCCCGAGCAGTTGCATCTGTCGAACCTGTTCGTCGATCAGATCGTGTGCCTGATGAGCAACACGCATCCGTTCGCCAAACGCGGCGGGCTCACGCTCGACCAGTACCTGAACGCGCCACATCTCGCGCCGACGCCGTATTCGGTCGGCCAGCGCGGCGCGATCGACGTGCATCTCGCGCGCGAGCGGCTCAAGCGCCATGTGGTCGTCACGTTGCCCTACTTCAATCTCGCGCCGTACGTGCTGATCAAATCCGATCTGATCTTCACGACGACGCGCCTCTTTGCCGACTACTACGCGAAGTTCCTGCCGCTGACCGTGGTGGCCGCGCCACTCGACTTTCCGCCGATGCAGTACTACCAGCTGTGGCACGAGCGCGTGCATTACTCCGACGAAGTGCGCTGGCTGCGCGGCGTGGTTGGCGAGGCGACCCGGACGTTGATCGACAAGTCCTGACGCCGCATGCGGTGCCGATCGCACTGGCGCCGCCGCTCACGGATCAGCGACTCGCGGCTTGCGCGCGGCGCGGCGCGGCGCGAGTGCCGCCCGTTCCGCTCGAGCTCAAGCGGCCGCCTCGTAAAGCTGCCGCGCGAGCGCGTTATGCCGCTCGATCACCGGCCCGAGTTCGAGCGTCCCCAACTGCCCATTCTTCACCACCACCTTGCCGTCGATCACGCTATAGCTGACCTGCGACGGCGCGCAGAATACCAGAGCCGCCACCGGATCGTGCAGCGCGCCGGCAAAATGCGGCTGACGCAGATCGAACGCGACGAAATCCGCGGCCATGCCGGGCGCGAGAGCGCCGATGTCGTCGCGATTGAGCACGCGCGCACCACCCAGGGTCGCGATTTCGAGCGCCTCGCGCGCGGTCATCGCATCGGGCCCAAAACCGACTCGCTGCAGCAGCAGCGCCTGGCGCACTTCGGCGACCATCTGCGCACCGTCGTTCGACGCCGAACCGTCGACGCCGAGCCCAACCGGCACGCCCGCGAGCCGCATGCGCTTGACCGGCGCGATGCCCGACGCGAGCCGCATGTTCGAGCACGGACAGTGCGCGACGCCGGTGCCGGTGCGCGCGAACAGCGCAATGCCCGCGTCGTCGAGTTGCACGCAGTGCGCATGCCATACGTCATGGCCGACCCAGCCGAGATCGTGCGCATACTCGGCCGGCGTCATGCCGAACTTCTCGCGGCTGTACTCGACGTCGTTGAGGTTCTCCGCCAGATGCGTATGCAGCGACACGCCGTACTGGCGCGCGAGCGCCGCCGATTCGCGCATCAGGTCGCGGCTCACCGAAAACGGCGAGCACGGCGCCACGACGACGCGCAGCATGGAGTAGCGCCCATCGTCGTGATACGTCTCGATCAGACGCTGCGTGTCCTTCATGATGTCCGCTTCGCGCTCGACCACCGAATCGGGCGGCAGGCCGCCGTCCTTGCGTCCCACGCTCATGCTGCCGCGCGCAGCATGAAAGCGCATGCCGATTCGGCGCGCGGCCGCGATGCTGTCGTCGAGACGGCTGCCGTTCGGATAGATGTACAAATGGTCGCTCGACGTCGTGCAGCCCGACAGCAGCAGCTCGGCCATCGCGGTCAGCGTCGATACTTCGATCATGTCAGGCGTGAGGTTCGCCCACACTTTGTACAGGTTCGTGAGCCAGCCGAACAACTCGGCGTTCTGCGCGGCGGGAATCGCGCGCGTGAGGCTCTGGTACATGTGGTGATGCGTGTTGACGAGGCCCGGAATCACGAGATGGCCGTGCAGGTCGAGTACCTGGTCGGCCGATTGCGGCAGTTGCGCGGTCGGTCCGACCGCGACGATCCGGTTGTCCTCGATATACAGCCCGGCGTCGCGCAGTTCGCGCCGCTCGTCATCCATCGTGACCAGCACGTCCGCGTGCTTCACGAGCATCGTCTTACCGGGTTGTTTCAGTGCTTCATTCATCGTCATTCGTCTGTCCGCCTGATTGCCTGCATGCAAAGCCGTTCGAACGCGATGCGGCGGCACGCCACCGTGCCGTCGCGTTCCGTTGAACGCCATTGGCCCGGTTACCCAGCGTGAGTCGCCGTCTTCGGGGTTGTCCGTGCCAAAAGCCTGCCTTTGCACGGGTGTGTCGCGCCGCACAGCGCTTACCTTCGGTAGCCAAAATCCCGCTGACAACCCGCGCGGTTGCGATACCCAACTTCACACCGCCAATATAGTGGTGCAATTTTGGCGCCGGTACGATCGGCCGATGAGCCGGCGCGGCTTTCGTCTGGCTGTCCATCATGCGCGAACCATTATCTTTCCTATCGCTCGCGCTCGGGACAGAGCATCCTTTCTACAATGGCTGCCACGGCGCTCGCTTCGATTCGCCGACGGGTATGTAGCCACTGACGTGGAGCCTCGATCCGCCGCAAACGTAATGGATCGGGCCGCCGCCGACACCTCGCATTCACACAAGGACAATTGCGAATGGGCAAGCTCACTACCCACGTGCTCGACACCGCGAACGGCCGTCCCGGCGCAGGCATCAAGGTCGAACTCTTCGCGCTCGCGGGCGACACGCGCCGCGCGCTCAAAACCACTGTCACCAATCACGACGGCCGCTGCGACGAGCCGCTGCTCGAAGGCGACGCGCTCGTCGCGGGCGAGTACGAACTCGTGTTCGGCGCGGGCGACTACTTCGCCTCGCTCGGCACGAAGGTGCCGGAACCACGCTTCGTCGATTGCGTCGTGCTGCGCTTCGGCGTCGCCGATGCCGACGCGCACTATCACGTGCCGCTGCTGGTGTCGCCGTTTTCGTACAGCACGTATCGGGGCAGCTAGCCCTGCTGGATGCGAGCCGCGTCCGAACCGGCACGAACAGACCTGGACAGGCACAACGCCCCGCGATACCCATAACAA
This sequence comes from Paraburkholderia sp. 31.1, assembly GCF_014397645.1. Taxonomy (NCBI): domain Bacteria; kingdom Pseudomonadati; phylum Pseudomonadota; class Betaproteobacteria; order Burkholderiales; family Burkholderiaceae; genus Paraburkholderia; species Paraburkholderia sp. 31.1. Next base: position 122,717 of record NZ_VZQN01000005.1, on the reverse strand, counting down.
CCCGCGCTGCGTCTTCTATCCGCAGTCGGCGCGATGACCGACGACGTCGAACGTCATCGCGCACGCAACGAATCAGAAGTGGAGGAGTTTCATGGAAGGCTTTATCACCGACTGGTTGAACCTCGCGATTCGCTGGTTCCACGTCATCGCCGCCATTGCATGGATCGGCGAATCGTTCTATTTCGTCGCGCTCGACAATAGCCTGAAGCCGCCGACCGATCCGAACCAGCGCCGTCGCGGCGTGTTCGGCGAGCTGTGGCACGTGCACGGCGGCGGCTTCTACAACATGCAGAAGTACACGGTCGCGCCGCCCGAAATGCCCGAAGACCTGCACTGGTCGAAATGGCCGTCGTACACGACGTGGCTGTCGGGCTTCGGTCTCTTTACCGTGCTGTATCTGTTCTCGCCGAGCACCTACCTGATCGACAGGAACGTGCTCGACATGGGGCCGGTGGTCGCCGTCGCCTCGGCGATCGGCTTCCTCGCGGCCGGCTGGATCGTCTACGACTCGCTGTGCCGCATTCTCGGCACACGCGACAAACTTCTCGGCATCTGTGTCGGCGTTTATGTGCTGATCGCGGCGTATCTCGCCTGCCATATCTTCGCGGGCCGCGCAGCGTATCTGATCGTGGGCGCGATGCTCGCGACGATCATGTCGGCCAACGTGTTCTTCGTGATCATTCCGGGCCAGCGCAAGATGGTCGACGCGATGCTGAAGGGCGACACGCCGAACCCGATCTACGGTAAGCGCGGCAAGCAGCGCTCGGTGCACAACACGTATTTCACGCTGCCGGTCGTGTTCGCGATGCTGTCGAACCACTACGCGATGACCTACACGCATCCGTACAACTGGGCGGTGCTCGTCGTCATCATGCTGGCCGGTGCGCTGATCCGTCAGTTCTTCGTGATGCGCCATCGCGGCCAGGTGTTGTGGTATCTGCCGCTCGTCGGCGTCGCGCTGATGTGCACGGCACTCGTGTGGACCATGCCGCGTCCGGTGGTGCCGCAGGCGCAGGCCGCCAACGCGCCGACGCTGAAGGTCGCCGACATCGCGCCGGTGCTGCAGCAGCGCTGCGTGGCCTGCCACTCCGCGCATCCGACGATGATGGGCAGCGCGCCCGCCGGCGTGCTGATGGATACGCCCGACGAAATTTCGCAGAACGCGCAGCGCATTTACCAGCAGGCGGTCACGTTGAAGGCGATGCCGCTCGGCAACGTCACGCATATGACCGACGACGAGCGGATGAAGATCGCCGCGTGGTTCGAAGGCGGCGCGGCGAAGTAAGGACGTCTGTCCGGATCACGGAGCCGGTGCCGAGGCAGAGGCTGGAGTGCGAAGCGGGCTTGTCGCGAGAGCGGCAAGCCCGTTGTTGTTTGAGAAGGTGACGTGCTGAATTTGTCGCCCTTGGGCTACAAAAATCGCCAAAGATACATAAAATGTAGCCCAAGAGACACAAATACGAATAACCTTGTTGTGTCTCTTGGGCTACAATAAATGTCAAATACGTTGAGTTTGACGCCCTGAGGCTACAAATGACCACCCTTGCCGATGTCTCGGACATGCTGAAAGCCGTGCGACGCGACAGCAAACTATCGCAGGAAGAACTTGGGCGCCGCGCGGGCGTGGCCCGCACGACCGTCGCGCGGATGGAAACGCTCGCCAGGAACGATATGAGCGTGTCCGTGCTCGTGCGCCTGCTCGAGGTTGCCGGTTACGACCTCAAGTTCGTCGCGCATGGACATGGCCGCACGCTGGAAGACATCCTCGCTGAACAGCGCAGCCCGGACGCGCAGCCATGAAGCTCGACGTTCAGGTGCTAGGCAAGAACGTTGCCACGCTGTTTCGCGAGCGCGACGACTATGTCCTCAAATATAACGGCGATGCGAGCGCGGCCGACTTCGTCAGCCTGACGATGCCGGTGCGCGAAGAGCCTTGGCGCTGGCCACGCGACCTGCATCCGTTTTTCCGGCAGAACCTGCCCGAAGGCTATCTGCTGAATCTGATCCGCGAGCGATTCGGGCCCTTGCTCGATGGAACCGATCTGTCACTGCTCGCCGTCGTCGGCTCGATGGGGATCGGCCGGGTCACCGTGACGCCCGAAGGCGTGGCGCCGGGCACCGAACTCCAGGCGCTCGACGTCCAGCACATCCTGCACGGCGACAACACCGCCGAACATTTCGCGCAACTCGTACGTGAATACGCGCGAGCGGCCATTTCGGGCGTCGTGCCGAAGTTCATCGCGCCGCAGGCGCAGTCTGCCGCATCGACACCGGTGCAGCTCGGTAAGCCGACGATTCGAACGAGCCGTCACATCGTCAAAGGTTCGGACGACAACACGCCCTTTCTCGGTTTCAACGAGTTCCATTCGATGCGGGTGCTGGAGCGGCTGGGGGTGGCGCCCGTTGCGCGCACGCGGATGTCGGACGATGGCAGGGCGCTCGTCGTCGAGCGCTTCGATGTCGACGCGCAGGGACTGCCGGCGTATGGCGTCGAAGACTTGTGCGGTCTGCTCGGCTTGCCGCCGCACGAAAAATACCATTCGACGAGCGAGAAAATGCTCAACGCGGCAAGAGCGTATCTGCTCGATCGCGACACCATGCGGATGCAACTCCAGCAGCTCGGCTGGCATTTGCTGACGAACTACGTCGTGCGCAATGCGGACTGCCACACCAAGAACGTCGCACTGTTCTATACCTCGGTCGACGATGTCGCGTTCACGCCCGTCTACGATGTCGTGACGACCCAGGCTTATCCGCGCTTCGCAGCCAATCCGCCCGGGCTGCCTGTCGACGGCCGCAAAACCTGGGCAGCCGGTAAAACGCTGGAACGATTTTTCAACACGCGCATGGGCATCGCCCCGCGGCAATATGCGCAGATGGTTGAAGCGCTGTGCGACTCCGCTGTCGACGTCGGCCACGAGTTGATCGAAGCAGCGCGCAACGAACCGCAGTGGCGTGCGCTCGCCAAGCAGATGCTGCATGCTTGGGACGACGGCATGACATCGCTGCGCTCGCCGAAGAAAAGCCTGCAATTCAGGGGGCTCAAGCCGGCTATCGAAGCAGCGGGATTTTCGGCGCCGGAGCCGCCCGAGCGGTCAAGGGAAGTCATTGGGCATTCGCCGCTGCTTGGCAGGCGCAAGTGATCGCCATCCATGCAAAAAAGCCCACGACGTAACGCACGTCGCGGGCCTGTTCTTCGAACCGCAACGCTGCCGGCGACCCGGCAGCTGCATCGCCATCAAACCGCCACCGCGCTCAGCGCATCTTCCGTGAGCCACAGCGACTCCGCCAGATCCTGCTCGTTCAGATTGAGCCCCTCGCCGCCACGATCGACGACGATAAAGTCGCTCGTCTCGCCCAATGCGATCAGCGGATGGTGCCACACGCCTTTCGCGTAGTTGACGCCCTGCCAGCCAGTGGTGACGAACGCGCGGATCTTCTTCGTGTCGAGTTCGCCCGCGGGCGCGACGACGACCAGATACGGCTTGTCGTTGAGCGGCACGAACGCCTGGCTGCCAAGCGGATGACGCTCGAGCATCTTCACTTCGAACGGCAGCGTGCGCGGCTGGCCACGAAACAGATTGACGAGCGCGCGGCCGTGCTCGTCGGCCACGTCGACCTTCGCGAGGTCGTGATAGCGGATCGTCGTGCCGAGGTTGATCGGAATCTGCTTCGCGCCTTCGAGTTCGATCACGTCGCCGAATGCGGCGAACGCCGCTTTCGTCAGCGCTTCGATGGCGAGCGTTTTCATTCGAGCGTACCCCACAGACGCAGACGCGACACGCCGCCGTCCGGATAGATGTTGAAGCGCACATGCGTAACGGGCCCGAGCGTCGCGATCTCGCTCTCGAAGAAATGCTGCTCGTCCATCTGCAGTTTCTGTTCGCCGAGCAGCACCGGCCAGAACATCGCCTGCGTGACGAGCGAGCTGTCGGTCCCGCCCTTCACGTACGCGGCCTGGATCGAGCAGCGATCCGGATAATTGCCCTTGAAGTGCGCGGTATCGACTTCGATCTTGCGGATCACGCCCGGCTGCGCGAGCGCGATGATCGCCCAGTCGTTGCCCGGCTCGCGACGACGACGCGTTTCCCAGCCGTCGCCCATATTCATGCCGCGACCCGGCATCAGCAGCGTCGAGGCCGCGCCGAAGTGCTGGTTGTTCGCGCCGACCAGATACGCGCCGTTTTCCATCGCCGCGAGATCGAACTGCTCGGTGCGGCTCGCGCCGGCCCAGTCGACCTGCGGCTGACCGTAAACACGCAGACGCGCGATGCCGCCGTCCGGATAGATGTTCACGCGCAGATGCGTGTACGCGCTCGCGTCGCCGACTTCGAGGTAGTGGTGGCTATTGCCCTGCAACGTGGTCGACGGCACGATCTCGGTCCATTGCGTCGCCTGATTCGGCTCGCCATCCGCAACGCGCGCCGCTTCCACCGACGCCGCCGGCGGGAAGTTGCCGGTGAAGTGGCTCGTGTCGAGGTCGAGTCCCTTGATCACGCCGGGCCGCGCGAGCTTGACGATGCACCAGTCGTAGCCGGTCGTGCGCTTGCGACGCGTTTCCCAGCCGTCCATCCACTTGCCGTTGTCGTCGTACTTGCCCGGAATGAAGACGGCCGGTTCCGGATTCAGCATGCGGTCCTTCGGCGCGAAGAATTCGTCGCTGGCCTCGAGCGCCTGCGCGCCCAGACGCGGGTCCGCCAGGTTCACGTAACGGCGCGTGAATTCCGGTGCGTTGGGGTCGAGAATCGGAAGTGCCATCTTTGTCGTCCTTGAGATCGATTGGTGCGGGAAAAACGTTACGGCTCGCTGCGTGACGCAATGCGCGTCACGCGCCGATCAGGTCGTCGAGCCGCAAACGTGCAATGCGATAGATCTGATCGAGGCTCGCGCGCAGTTCGTCGGCGCGGCTGTTGTTCACGCGCGATTCGAAGTCCGCGATGATGCCGTGGCGGTCGTAGCCGCGCACCGCGAGAATGAACGGAAAACCGAATTTCTCGCGATACGCTTGATTGAGCGCATGCAGCTTATCGAACTCTTCCTGCGTGCATTGCGCGAGACCCGCGCCGCTTTGCTCGCGCGTCGACTCGGCGGTCAGCTCGCCGCGCACCGCGGCCTTGCCGGCCAGCTCCGGGTGCGCGTTGATCAGCGCGAGCTGCTTGTCCTCGCCAGACGTTTCGACGATCTGCGACATCCTGCGATGCAGCTCGTCGATGCTCGCGAACGGCCGCTCCCGCGCCGCGACTTCGGCGACCCACGGCGAGTGCTCGAAGATGCCCGACAGCGCCGCGACGAATGCGTCGGTCGAGATCCTGTTGAGTTGGTCCAGGGTGTATTGCATCGCCTTCATGCCGCAGCCTCGCGGTTGTCTTGCTGGTAAGGATGAGTTTCGTGCCAGTGCCGGGCGATATCGACGCGCCGCGACACCCATACGCGATCGTGCTGTTCGATGTGGTCGAGAAAGCGCTGCAGCGCCCGGAAACGACCCGGCCGCCCGAGCAGCCGGCAGTGCATCCCGATCGACAGCATCTTCGGCACTTCGTCGCCCTCTTCGTACAGCACGTCGAATGCGTCGCGCAGGTAGGTGAAGAAGTGGTCCGCGGTGTTGAAGCCTTGCGGGGTGGCGAAGCGCATGTCGTTGGTGTCGAGCGTGTACGGCACGATCAGTTGCGGCACGGTCTTACCGCCCGCCACCTCGACGTCCATCCAGAACGGCAGGTCGTCGCCGTAGTAATCGGAGTCGTACAGGAAGCCGCCATATTCGGCGACCAGCCGATGGGTATTCGGACTGTCGCGGCCGGTGTACCAGCCGAGCGGCCGCACGCCGGTCACGCGCTCGATCGCCTCCATGCCGAGGCGCATGTGCTGCGCCTCCTGCTCCGGCGACATGTCCTGATAGTGAATCCAGCGATAGCCGTGGCACGCGATCTCATGTCCGAGTTCGACGAACGCCCGCGCAACTTCCGGATGCCGTTCGATCGCCATGCCGACGCCGAACACCGTCAGCGGCAGGTCGCGCCTTTCGAATTCGCGCAGAATGCGCCACACGCCCGCGCGCGAGCCGTATTCGTAGATCGACTCCATGCTCATGTGCCGCGCCGGATACGCCGCCGCGCCCACGATCTCCGACAGGAACTGCTCGGAACCGGGATCGCCGTGCAGCACGCAGTTTTCGCCGCCCTCTTCGTAATTGAGGACGAATTGCACCGCAACGCGCGCTCGCCCCGGCCAGTTCGGATGCACCGGGTGGCGGCCGTAGCCGATCAGATCGCGTGGGTAGTTCGGGTCGAGTGGCATGGTTTGACGGATGCGTAGTGACGGGACCAGGAATGCGCGTGAACGCGGTTCGAAACCCCTCGGCAACGGTGCGGGGTTCACACGTGTAGCCACGCAACGGGCGGCTTCGGCGGCTGCGGAAACCGCAGCGCCGAGTTGACCCAGTGTAGCGAAAACACCCCGGTGCGCCCATACAGCCGGGCAGATAGTGCGTGTTACAGCGAGTGTATGTGCGTGTCCGCCGACTCGGCGTTTACCCGCAGCGGACCGGGGCTGAACGACGCGAGCGCGCCGTCGTAGCGCTTCGCGAGCGGCCGCGCGTAGTCGCCGCGCTTGGCCGTCGCGAGACGCAGCGTCACCAGCGCCTCGGTCCATTTGACGGCCGCCGTCACGCCTTCGATCACCGGCGCGCCGAGCGCATCCTCGATCTCCGCGCACAGTTCGGCCATGCCCGCGCAGCCGAGCACGATCGCGTCCGAGCCGTCCTCGGCGAGCGCGCGCCGGCATTCGTCGAGGATGATGCGGCGCGCCGCCGAGCCCGGCTGGTCGAGATCGAGCACGGCGACGTCGGTCGCACGCACGTTGCGGCAGAAGCGCTTCATGCCGTAGCGCTCGGCCAGATGCCAGGCCATGCCGCAGGTGCGCGCGAGCGTCGTCACGACCGAAAAGCCCGGCGCGAGCACGCTCGCCGCGTGCATCGCCGCCTCGGCGATGCCGATCACCGGGCCGCGCGCCAACTCGCGGGCCGCATAGAGACCGGGGTCGCCGAAGCACGCGATCACGTAGCCGTCACAGCCGTCCCGTTCGCCGGCCTCGACTTCGGCGAGCAGACCGGGCGTGGCGAGCGCTTCGTCGTAATAGCCCTCGATCGACGGCGGCCCCATCGTCGGATTGACGGCGATCACGTCGGTGCCGGGCGCGGCGACGTCGCGCGCGCAGCGCCCCATCGCCTCGGTCATGCGGCGCGTCGTGTTCGGATTGATCAGTTTGATACGCATGGCGACTCCTGTTCGACTCGTTATTGCAGCGACGAAAGCCCGTGAAACTCAGCGTGCGAGCATCCGGTAAAACAGCATGCCGAGTCCCGCGCCGATGAACCACGAGAAATTCGCGCAGCCGTCGAGCCCCGGCACCATCACGCAGATCACCGCGATCAGCGCGGCCGGCAGCAACGCGGCCACTGCGCGATAGTTGACGCCGTTGCGATACCAGTACGAGCCGCTCGGCGCGACCGTGTACAGATCGTCGAGCACGATCTTCTGACGCTTGACGAGGTAGAAGTCGACGATCAGGACGCCGTACAAAGGCCCGATGAAGCTGCCGAGCACGTCGAGCGTGTAGTGGATCACGGCCGGATTGTTGAACAGGTTCCACGGCGTGATGAACACCGACGCGACCGCCGCGAGCATGCCGCCCGCGCGCCAGCTGATCAGACGCGGTGCAACGTTCGAGAAGTCGAAGGCCGGCGACACGAAGTTCGCGACGATGTTGATGCCGATCGTCGCGATCGTGAAGGTCAGCGCGCCGAGAATCACGGCCATCGGATAGTCGATGCGGCCCACCGTCTCGACCGGGTCCGTAATCAGTTCGCCGAACACCGGCAGCGTGGCCGCGGTGGTGATCACCGTGACGAGCGAGAACGCGAGGAAGTTGACCGGCAGGCCCCAGAAGTTGCCGCGCTTGACGCTGCGAAAGCTCCTGCCGTAGCGCGAGAAGTCACCGAAATTCAGCATCGGTCCGGAGAAGTACGACACCACCAGCGAAATCGCCGTGATCATCACCGGCACCACTTCCATGCCGTGATATTTGACGCCGCCGAGGTTGATGCCGATGTTGCGCCAACCCGCGCGATACACCATGTAGCCGGCGAGAATGAACATCACGACGTAGACGGCTGGCCCGGCGAAGTCGATGAACTTCTTGATGGTCTCCATGCCGTGCCAGAACACCAGCGCCTGCAGTACCCACAGCAGCATGAAGCCCGCCCAGCCGAGCGTCGACAGACCGAGCAGGCCATGCCGATGCACGTCCGCGTACGGCAGCAGTTGCGGCACGAACTTCAGCACGACGATCACGAGCGCGCTCGACGCGAGATAGGTCTGGATGCCATACCACGCGACCGCGATCAGGCCGCGGATCACTGCGGGGACATTCGCGCCGAGCACGCCGAAGGTCGCGCGACACGCGACCGGATACGGCACGCCGTTCAGCTGGCTCGGCTTCGCGATCAGGTTGCACAGCACGTTCACGAGCGTGATGCCGATCAGCAGCGACACCAGCACCTGCCAGCTCGTCAGGCCGAGCGCGAACAGACTCCCCGCGAATACATAGCCACCCACGCTATGCACGTCCGACATCCAGAACGCGAAGATGTTGTACGCGCTCCAGTTCTGCGCGCGCAGCGGCGCGAGGTCCTCGTTGTAGAGCCGCTCGCTGTAGCCGGCCGGCATCGACGGATCGGTTTGAGCCGTACCGTCCGGATAGTTGGAGATGGGGTGACCGCCTGGCGCTGCACTGAACTGAGCCATGATTCCTCCTTTGGATAGGGACCGTCGAAAGAGCATCGACGGACATTGCATCGGCCATGCCAGTTGCTCGCTTCTCGTCCCGCGTGGGTCGAAGAAGTCGGCGTCGTGGTCCCGGACCGTGCCGCGCGTGTCTCCGTACTGACGTACTTGTGGTTGTCGCATCGCCAGCCGCCGCGGCTTTCCGGCGATGCGTCGCTACCCGAGCTCCGTCGTCTCGCGACGGACGTGCGTGTTCAGGCCGGCGGCGCTCACGCGAGGCCGCCTGGCCGTGCATCTATCGGTTCAGTTCAATTCAGTGCGGCGCGCACCACGAACGGGCGCTCGCCTGCTGCTTGCCTCAGCCTGGGGTGGAGTCGGCTTCGGCTGTCTAGGTGGATGCTTCTTTCGACGCAAGCGCGCCGAATACTTCATGCAGATCCGCTGCCCCGCGCGCGGGGCGCTCCAGCATCTTCAACTCGACGCTTTGCAGATGGCGCGACATCAGCGCGGCCGCCTGCTTCGCATCGCCGGCGTCGAGCGCGGCGAGAATCGCTTCGTGGTCCTCGAACGAGCACGGGCTGCGTCCGAGCGATTCGTACAGCGCGGAAATCAGCGTGGAACGCGCGACCAGCCCATTCAGGCAATCGCACAGCACTGAGTTGCCGGTCAGGTTCGCGAGCTCCGTATGAAACTCGCCCGACAAGCGGATCCATGCCGGAAAATCCCGCGTTTCGAATGCCTTGCGTTCCCGGCCGATCATGCCGCCGATGTTCTTCAGACGCCGCATGCCGTGTCCGCTACAGATCTTTTCGACGACGGCCAGCTCGATGATGCGGCGCATTTCGAACACCTCGTGCACCTCCTGCAGCGACGGACTCGCGACGAACGCGCCACGATTCGGCTCGAGATCGACGAGGCGCTCACTCGCCAGCTGCGACAGCGCCTGGCGGATGGGGCCGCGCTTCACACCGAATACTTCGCATAGCTGAGCTTCGGTGAGCTTCGCGCCGGGTGCCAGCCGGTGCTCGAGGATCGCCGCGCGGATGCGCTCGGCGATTGCTTCGGGCTTCGAACTGTTCGCGACGGATTCGGTGTCGGACATGATTGGCGTCTCGGTATGTTGGTCATCATAGGACGGACACAAATATTGTCAACAATTTTTGCGTCGATTTTCGACAGTTTTTGTGCTACGTTGCGTCAGCGGAAGGCTGTGAGCCAAGCTGCGCGGCTGTCTGGCGGGAATCTTACCCGGTTTTTATAATGCCAAGACGAGTACTGGCAGCCAGTTTTTGTCAACAAAAACTGAAAACATTGGCGATGGGTTTGGAGGTGGTGAGGGTGGAAATACTGACAGTTAGTTGCGTTACTGACGCAAAAAAAGCGGGCGATCCGCCCGCCTCCGCCCCGCCCACGACGGCTTCAGCCAATGCTCGGATAGCCCGACGCCGTCAGCCTGAAGCCATGCGCATTGGCGACCAGATGCGCGTCCGCGCCGACCGGCAGCGTCACCATGTTATGAACGTGTCCGAACTGCAGCCCCGTCACGACAGGAATGCCGATCAGCGAGCGCACTTGCTCGACCATCGCGTGCAGGTCGTAGCCGTTGTCGTAGTCGTACGGCTTGCCGCCCGAGAAATCACCGAGCACGAGCGCCTTCTGCTGCGCGAGGATGCCGGCCAGATGCAGTTGATAGATCATCCGCTCGATGCGGAACGGCTGCTCGTTGACGTCCTCGACGAACAGGATGCCGCCCCGCACCGGCGGCATGTACGGCGTGCCGACAAGCGACGCCACCACCGCCAGATTGCCGCCCCACAGCGTGCCCGTTACGTCGACGCTCTGCGCTTGCGGCGTGTCGCTCGCGACCGTGATGGTCGGCTGCGTCAACGCCGACCAGAAATGCCGCATCGTGAATTCGCTGAGCTGCTCGGCGCCGAAATCACTCATCAGCATCGGGCCGCCGAAGGTCTTCAAGCCGGCGCGCGCGAGCAGCGCCAGTTGGATCGCGGTGAAGTCGCTGTGACCGACCAGCGCTATCGGCTGATCGGCGAGCCGCCGCTGCAGCCCCTCGTAGTCGAGACCGTGCAGAATCCGCACCGCGCCGTAGCCGCCGCGCACGGCCAACACGACATCGGGCAGCTCACGCGATGGATCGGCGAGCCGGTTCAGATCGGCCGCGCGCTCGCCGTCGGTGCCCGCGAAGCGCTGGTAGCGGCGCTTCGCGGCCTCCTCGCCGTCGACTCGATGCCCCTGCGCACGCAGCCGATGCAGCGCGCGATGCAGCACCTCCGGATCATGCGGATAGCCGGATGGCGCAATCAGTTCGATGGTGCGAGATGCGGTCATGGCGAGACCCGTTGGGCGTTGTTGTTTTAGAGCGGCGTGGTTGGGGGCGGTTCGCTGCTGGAGGGTGTGGCGGTGTCCACGGCCGCTTCGGCCGCTTCAGCCGTTTCGCCGCGCGCCGCCGCGCGGGCTGCGCGACCCGTCCGACGCCGCTCGGCAAAAAACGACCTGAGCGCGGCACCGCATTCGGCTTCGAGGACGCCGCCGCTGACCGTCGTGTGATGGTTCAACTGAGGATTCGCGAACGCATCGACCACGCTGCCGCACGCGCCGGTTTTTGGATCGCGCGCGCCGAACACGACACGGGCGATGCGCGCGTGCATGATCGCGCCGGCGCACATCAGGCAAGGCTCGAGCGTCACATAGAGTTCGCAACCCGGCAGACGATAGTTTTGGAGCGACTGCGCGGCTGCGCGCAGCGCAACCATTTCGGCGTGCGCGGACGGATCATGCGCGCCGATCGGATGATTGAAGCCCGTGGCGATGACTTCGTCGCCGCACACGAGCACCGCGCCGACCGGTACTTCGCCAGCTGCGCGCGCTTCTTCGGCGGCGGCCTGAGCGAGCGCCATGAAGCGCAGGTCGCGTTCGGAGATGATGGCAGCGTCGGAATTTCCGGGAGGGATGGCGGCAGCGGCCATCGGGTGATCAGCCGCCGGTGCGAAGACCGCGCCGATGCAAGCGCCAACGGATTTCTCACCGGCCTCGGCTTGCGCAGAAGAGCCGATCGAGGCGGCACACGGGAGCGGCTCGTTCACTGCGAACCCGCGGCGGCCACATCGACATTGCCCACGCGCTCAGAGAGACGCTCCGCGATGCGGCGGCAATATTCGCGCGGCAGGACCATCGGGCCGCCGCGCAGCGATTCGAGCGCCATATCGAGCGCGAGCATGCGCGCCTGGAGACGGCAACGGGTCGGCTGATCGCTCACGGCATTCAGCTCCGTTTGCAGATCGCGCAACGCGCGAAGCTGCTCGACGGCGGGCGGCACGAAGCCCGCATTTTTCAGAATCCGGTTGGCGACGCGCACCTCTTCCGGCACCAACGCATCGTCGTCGAGGGCTAGCAGCGCGCCCGCACCCGGCAAGTCGTCGAACTCTCCGCGCGCGGCGGCGGCAATACGCTGTTCGACAAGCGCATCAAGCAATTTCATCTGCAATCCACAACGTTGCGGCCCGAGCATTCTATCAGGGAGCGCACGGGCGCTCCGTGCTCACTTGACGGCATAAAGGCGCCGATTTGCCGGCAACCCGGCATTTGACGGTACTTCAGCGTGGACTTAGAGTAAGTCATCCAGTCGCACAATGCGCGCGGCGCTTAACCGGCGCGGCACGCAGAGGTTCCCTCTCGTCGAATTTGATGCCGCCATGCCATTCAAACCGATCGGCCGTCCCAGTGCTCTTCCCGTCGCGGAACCGCATCCGATCTGCGCCGCGCAGCCAGTGCGAGGGGGCCAGCAAGCGTCTCGGCGGATCGGCGTGCGTAGCGCAATGGCGGCGATTACCGCGGCCGTGCTGCTTTCCGGCTGCGGCGTTTTTTGCGGTGGCGCCGCGGCGAGCGGCGGCGCCTATGCCGGGGGCTGCGGGACGAGCGTGCGGTTCTAGCCGGCGCCTCGCGAAACAGCCGCGAATTCGTTACCGAGGTGGCCTACGCCCCTCCCTCAGCCCGGCCCCACCAACGGCCACCGTGCGAGGACGACATGTCTGGTCCGTCCCAGCAGGCTGTGCATCAGCGCAAACTCGCGCACATTCCAGCAAGCCGCCTCGGCCGTACGGCGCTCGATCCACTGCATCCCGTACGCCAGCGTCACGTGCGGCGTAAAACGTGCGTCGGGCTCGATGCCGTCGTCGCGCAAGCCCGCTTCGAGCGCATCGTGAAGCGCCTGCAGTCCGTGCACACCGTGCTCGCCCACCAGCACCGCCGGCCCGAGCCGCGGCCTTTTCGCGAAGCTGGCGACCGCGTCGAATTCGACCGTAAATGGCGCCATGCTGACCGCCGCGGCCGCCCGTTTCGCCGCCTCGACCACATCCGCCGGCAAACCGCCCGCGAAATTGCCGAGATGCCTGAGCGTGACGTGCAAGCGGTTCGCCGCGAGCGGTTTGCCGCGCACGCCGCTGTGCCCGCCGCTACGCACGCCGCTGCGCATGCGTGCCTCCGCACAAAGCTGCTGCGCGAACTTCGCGATACCGGCCGCGGTATTGGCATCGGGATAGACCGCGAAAAAGAGCCCGTCGGTGGGCGGGGACGGCGCCTCGAGCCCGGGCAACCACAGTTGTTCAGGCATCGCGCCTCGTTCCTTCGTTGATTCTTTCCGTCGATCCGCACACCGCCGCGCAAGCGGCCCATTGCAGTCATGATACTGTATATTCATACAGTACGACAAGCCGTGTGCAACTGCGACGCGCTACAGATCGGCCGACTTGCCGATGCGTTTGTACCAAAGCTCGATAAACGACTCGGCCGCCGGCGACAGCGAATGCTCGGCGCGTCGGATCAGATTCACGTCGCGTGTGACGAGCGGCGCTTCGAGCCTGCGCGCGAGCAGATCGCGATGTGGAAACGACCCGAGCAGAATGCCCGGAAAAATCGCGATGCCGAGACCGGCCTGCACCATCGAAAGCCCGGTCGTCATATAGGACACTTCGTACTCGACCGCCTTGCGCATGCCGAGCGTGAACAACGTTTCGTCGATCAACTTGCGGATGCCGCTCGTCGACTTGATGCCGAGCCATGGATACTGCAGCGCATCCTTCCAGCTCACACGCCGCTTTTTCGCGAGTGCCGAATCCTTGCGGCAGATCGCGCACAAGTTGTCGCGCGCGAGGCATTGCAGCGTGATGCCGTCGGGGCGCTCGCTGATCGTGCCGATGCCAAACTCGACGTCGCCTGTCAGCGTCGACGCGGTCAGGCGATCGGGCGCGGCGTCGTCGACCGAGACCTCGATATTCGGGTACAGCGCGCGATATTCGGCGAGCAGTTTCGGCACGATCGCCGCCGCGATCGACGGCGTCGCCGCGAAGCGCAGCCGACCGCGCTCGCGCCCGGCCAGCTCCTTCACGCTCGACTGGATCGACTCGAGATCACGCAGCATCCGCTCGACGGTCGGCAGGATTTCATGCGCGGTCGCGATGGGCAGCGCGCTCACGCATCTGTTCACGCATGAGGCGCTCGAGTCGTGGGCATGGCGCATTCCGTTCCTGCTTGGTCTGCTGATCGGCCCGGTCGGCTTCTATATCCGCCGCAACCTGCCCGAAACCGAGGCGTTCCAGAAGCTCGGCGCGCGTGTGAAGGTGCCGTTCTCGCGCGTCGTGATGCGCTATCCGCGCGAATTGTTCGTCGCGACCGCGCTGTCGGCCGCGCTCACCGTGATGGCCTACGTGATCATCACGTATCTGCCGATTTACGCGGTGCAGAACCTGCATATGCCGGTGACGCTGCCGTTTTCCGTGCTGCTCGCGAGCGTGCTGCTGCGCGTGGTGACGATTCCTCTATTCGGTCATCTCGCGGATCGCATCGGCGGCGAGCGCATGATTCGCGTCGCGCTCGCGCTGTTTCTCGTCGTGCTGTACCCCGCTTACTACTGGATCGTCAACGCGCCGTCGTTCGCGTCGATCATGTCCGTCGAACTCGGCTTCGCGCTGCTGATCAGCGCGTCGAACGCGCCGATTCCGACCGCGCTCGCCGGCCTGTTCCCGACCGAAGTCCGCTCGACCGGCCTCGCGATCTCGTACAACATCGGCGCGGCCGTTTTCGGCGGCTTCTCGCCGATGGTGCTGACGTGGCTGCTGCACGTGACTGGCAACAACATGATGCCTGCGCATTTCTGCGCGGTGTTCTTCGCGCTCGGCCTGATCGGCGCGTTCATGCTGAAACGCCGCGCCGCGCCGGTGAACGAGTTCGCCACCCAGTAGCCCGTTCATCCCCGTTTTCCTCTCACCCGCACTTTCTCCGGGAGATCCCGCATGCCTGTCATTGACGTTCATACGCACATCTTCACGCACAAATGGCTCGAACTGCTGCGGCAGCGCGGCGGTGCGTACAACATTCAGACGCGCCCCGACGGTCAGCAGGAAGTGTTTCGCGGCAACACGCCGGTCGTGATTCCGCAAAAAGGCCACTTCGATTTCGACATGCGGATCCGCCAGATGGATGAATCGGGCATCGATATTTCGGTCGTGTCGCTGACCTGCCCGAACGTGTACTGGGGCGATCAGGCAACCAGTTGCCTCGCCGCGCGCGAATCGAACGACACGATCGCCGAAGCACAGGCCAGATATCCCGGCCGCATCCGCTGGTTCACGTCGCTGCCGTGGGAATATCCGGAAGCGGCGCTCGAAGAACTGCGCCGCACCTGCGAGAACGGTGCGAGCGGCGTGATGGTGCTCGCGAACATCGCGGGACGCAGCCTCACCGATCCGATGTTCGCGCCGATCTGGGCCGAGATCGACCGTCGCGCGTTGCCGGTGCTCGTGCATCCGACCGATCCGCCCGGCGTCGATCTGATGGACATGACGAAGTTCGATCTGAGCTGGGCGGTCGGTTTCATGTTCGACACGACGCTCGCCATCACGCGGATGATCTTCGAAGGCTTCTTCGATCAGTATCCGGATCTGAAGCTCATCGCGTCACATGCGGGCGGTGCGTTGCCTTATCTGGCGGGCCGCTTCGAGAAAGGCAACGAGGTCGAGATCCCGCAACGTCGCAAGATGAAGCGCAAGCCGATCGATTATCTGCGCCATATCTACTACGACTGCATCACGTATAGCCCGGCGTCGTTCGAATTTCTCGTCTCGGTGGTCGGCGCGGATCGCGTGATGTTCGGCACCGACTGGCCGCATCAGGTGTACGACATTCGCGGCGCGTTCGCCAACACCGCGCGTCTGCCGAAGGAGCAATGCGAGGCGATCCGCGGCAACAACGCGCTGCGGGTCTTCGGGTTCTGACGCGAGTCGCGGCGGCAGCTACCTGCCAGGAACCGTCAGCTGGTCGCCACCTACGCGGCGCTGCTCGACGATCTGATCGCGCGAGCGCCGCGGTAGTCGTCGCGCGCGGTGCAAGGGCGAGGTGTCGTTGCGAGAACAGAATTGCCAGCGTATTCCGGCGCATCAGGTCCTCCGATCGTGCCGGTACGTGCGGGACGTCCAATCACGCCCACTCGATCGTCAATCAGCCGGCTGGAGCCTTGTGGGAACGGCGTTTCCGCCTGGTCACGCGGGGTCGATACCGTCAGTCATACCGAAATTCTGGCTCGGCAGTTAATGGCTTCCATTGCACGGCATTGGACAATCGGCACCCGCTCCGTTTAAAAAGCCAGCAAGACCGAGCATCTGAAGCCGATCCGATACCGTCGTCGATACCGTGAGCGAACCCCTGCGCGGGCGCCCACGTACACCGCCAGAAACACCGTGAGACTCATTCCAGAGCGGAGCCTTGCAAAATTGGGATGACAATCGGAGTAGGATACTGGCCTTTTGAGCCAAAGATCGGCGATCTCCTCAGGGGTGCCGAACCCGTCATCTCGCACCGATGCCCCTCGACTACCCTACCCTCGATGCGCTGCGCACGCGCCATCCCGCTTGGCGCCTGTTACGCTCCGACCACGCGCCGCTCGCCGTCAGCTTCCTGCACCGCGTGTTCGTCGCGCCAAACGTGCGCGTGGTGGCGGCTCCGCTTCTTGCCGAAGCACTCGAAGATGAGCTTTACGCGTTGCGCGAACAACTCGGCGATGACGCCTTCCCGAAGCCGGCGCTCGCGTATCTGAACGACTGGGCCAGCCCTGAAAAGGGATGGTTGCGCAAGTACTATCGCCAAGGTTCCGATGAACCGCAGTTCGACCTGACACCCGCCACGGAGAAAGCGATCGCGTGGCTCGGCACGCTGACGGAACGCAGCTTTGTCGGCACGGAATCGAGGCTCTTGACACTTTTCGAGCTGCTGCGGCAGATGGGCGAAGGCAGCGAGGCGGACCCCGAAAAGCGTCTTGCCGAGCTCCACACGCGGCGCGGCCAGATCGACGAAGAAATCGCCCGCGTGGAGGCCGGTGACGTTCGGCTGCTCGACGATGCCGCGCTCAAGGACCGCTTTCAGCAATTCATGCAGATGGCGCGCGACCTGCTCACGGATTTCCGTGAAGTCGAACAAAACTTTCGGCTGCTGGACCGACATGTACGCGAGCGAATCGCGCTCTGGGAAGGATCGAAGGGTGCGCTCATCGAGGAAATCATGGGCGAGCGCGACGCGATCGCCGATTCGGACCAGGGCAGCAGCTTCCGGGCGTTTTGGGACTTCCTGATGTCGAGCCGCCGTCAAGAGGAACTCTCGAAACGGCTCGAGCGCGTGCTGGCGCTGCCGGCGGTCATGGAAATGAGGCCCGACGCGCGCACACAGCGCGTCCACTATGACTGGCTGGAAGCCGGCGAGCATACGCAGCGCACGGTAGCTCAGCTCTCGCAGCAGCTTCGACGCTTCCTCGACGATCAAGCGTGGCTCGAAAACCGCCGCATCATGGACATTCTGCGCGGTATCGAAACGAAAGCGCTTGCGCTGCGCGAAGCGCCCCCACCAGGCTCCGTCATGGAGATCGAGACCGCATCCACTGACATCGAGCTGCCGATGGAACGCCCGCTTTACGCGCCGGCGCTGCGCCCACTCATTGCCAACGTCTCGATCGAAACCGGTGAGGCGAACCTCGATGCCTCGGCACTCTACACGCAGATCGTCGTCGATCGCGCGCGCCTCGCAGGCCATATCCGCCGATGCCTGCAAGATCGGCCGCAAGTGACGCTTGCCGAACTGACCGCTTCGCAGCCTCTCGAGCATGGGCTCGCCGAGCTCGTCGCCTATTTGCAACTGAGCGCCGAAGCTGGATCATTTCGCGCGACCGTCGATGAGACCATTTCCGATACGATCGAGTGGCAGGCGAACGACGCCAACGGAACACCAATCATTAAGCGCACGACGATGCCGCGTGTGATTTTCACAAGGTAGAGATGACGGAAGAACAGCAAGCCTCGTCGCCTGGTCGAGGCGATTTGTCGACAGTTGCCATCGCGCTGCTCAAGGGCGTGGTTTATCGTGATGGAAACGAGCGCCTCTGGGCCGCACTGCTCGAATTGCAGACGCACGCGCGCGACTACGTCGCCGTGCTTGGCCTCGAGCTCGTCGTGGACGAGGCGGAAGGCTACGCCTTCGTAAAAAGCCGCGCCGCGCATGACGCTGAAGTCGATGGGGAACAGGCTAAGCTACCCCGGCTCGTTGCCCGGCGTCCACTCTCGTTCCCCGTGAGCCTGCTGCTCGCGCTGCTGCGAAAGAAGCTGGCGGAATGGGATGCTGGCGGCGGCGACACGCGGCTCGTCCTTGCGCGCGAGGACATCGTCGAGCTCGTACGCGTATTCCTTCCCGCGAGCACCAACGAGGCGCGCCTGGTCGATCAGATCGATACGCACGTGAACAAGATCGTCGAGCTCGGCTTCCTACGCCGGATGAAGACCACGAGCGGACCGCCCACATTCGAGGTGCGGCGCATTCTCAAGGCGTTCGTCGATGCGCAATGGCTGCTCGATTTCGACGCACGGCTCGCGAGCTATCGGGCGCACCACCTTCAAGATTCGACGGTTTCTGACCAACAGGAGAGTCGCGATGAATGAGCCGCGCACGCTCGGCCTCGATTTTGCAGTCGACGACGCCCTGACGGGCTTTCGCCTCGAGCGGCTCGAGGTTTTCAATTGGGGAACCTTCGACCAACGAGTCTGGGTGCTGCGGGTCGATGGCCGCAACGGCCTGCTGACAGGAGACATCGGCTCCGGCAAGTCGACGCTCGTCGACGCGATCACCACCCTCCTCGTGCCCGCGCAGCGCATCGCCTACAACAAGGCGGCAGGCGCGGACAGCAAGGAACGTACGTTACGCTCGTATGTGCTTGGCTACTACAAGTCGGAGCGCAACGAGGTCACGGGGACGGCCAGGCCCGTGAGCCTGCGCGACCATAACAGCTATTCGGTGGTTTTGGGCGTGTTTCGTAACGCCGGGTACGATGCCACAGTCACACTCGCGCAGGTGTTCTGGATGAAAGACGCACAGGCTCAACCCGCGCGATTCTTCGTCTGTGCCGAACGCGATCTCTCGATCGCCGCTGACTTCTCGCGCTTCGGCACCGACATCGCACAGCTGCGCAAAAAGCTGCGCGGGCTGGGTGCCGAAATCGAGGACACCTTTCCGAAATACAGCGCCTGGTTCCGGCGGCGCTTCGGAATCGAAAACGAGCAAGCGCTCGAGCTCTTCCATCAAACGGTATCGATGAAATCGGTGGGCAATCTCACCGACTTCGTACGCAGCCACATGCTTGAGCCGTTCGACGTTGCACCGCGCGTCGACGCACTGATCACTCACTTCGACGATCTGAATCGCGCGCACGAGGCGGTACTGAAAGCCAAGCGCCAGGTGGAACTGCTGACACCGCTCGTCGACGACTGCGATCGCCACAGCGAGCAAGGACACGTTCTCGAAGGCTGGCGAGCGTGCCGTGAAGCACTGAAACCCTACTTCGCCGGGCTCAAGCTCGGCCTCATCGAGCGCCGCCTCCAATTGCTCGACGAGGATCACGCGCGAGCAATATCACGCAAGGCGCGGCACGAAGAAGCGCGCGACCAGGCGCGCCAGCGCGTGGACGATTTGCGCCGCGCCGTGGCCGAACAAGGCGGCGATCGCATCGCGCAGCTCGAGGTCGAAATCCGCCAGCACGAGCGAGAAAGCGCGCGTCGCCGCGAACGCGCGCAACGCTATGCCGCCATCGTTACGCTGCTCGGCGAAACCGAGGCCACGGATGAGGCCGCATTCGCTTCCCAACGCCAACGTCTGGCCGAGCGGCGCAGCTCGCTCGTCGACGACGAAGCGCAAGAGCAAAATGCGATTACCGAATGGAGCGTGGCCTTTCGCGAAGGGAAAGCGCAGCGTGATCTGCTAGAGGACGAAATCGCGAGCCTGAAAGCTCGACGTAACAACATCCCGAAGGAGCAAGTCGCGATGCGGGCGAGCCTATGCTCGGCGCTCGGTCTGGAGGAAGACGCCCTGCCGTTCGCCGGCGAACTCATTCAGGTGCAAGAGGATGCGCGCGATTGGGAGGGCGCCGCCGAGCGCGTCCTGCGCAACTTCGGCCTGTCGCTGCTCGTGCCCGACGAGCACTATGCGAACGTCGCGGCGTGGGTCGATCGCACTCATCTCCGGGGGCGGCTCGTCTACTTTCGCGTGCGCTCTGAACGCGCCGCGCGTGCAGCCGAGGCCATCGAGCTACACCGCCACTCGCTCGCGCACAAGCTCGCGATCAAGCCCGATTCGCTGTTCTATGGCTGGCTCGAGCGCGAAATCGGCCGCCGGTTCGACTATGCATGCTGCGATACGCAGGAGCAGTTTCGGCGCGAGATGCGCGCGATCACGCGTGCGGGCCAGGCGAAAGCGCTTGGCGAGCGCCACGAAAAAGACGACCGCCGCGCGCTTGACGATCGCAGCCGCTACGTGCTGGGTTGGAGCAACACGGCCAAAATTGCCGCCCTCGAAGCACAACGGCGAGCGCTCGAGGTTCGGCTTGGCGAGATCGGACAGAAGCTTGGAGAAGCTCAAAGCGAGCACGCGAAGGTGCGCGAGCAGCTCGAAGCGCTTGCGCGCATCGGCGAGTTCGTCGACTTCCGCGACATCGACTGGGGAAGCTGCGCGACCGCGATCGCACGTCTGGCAGACGAAAAAGCCCGCCTCGAAGCGGCAAGCGACGCCCTCGCGGAGCTAACGGCCCAATTGGACTCGGCGCAAGCGTCGTTGACAGAGAGTGAAGCGGCGATCTCGGAAACCGATTCGGAACTGGGCGGTATCCTGGCCAGGCGGGAGGCAGCGCAAACGTTGCGCGACGAGACGCACGCGCTCGTTGCGCAAGTGAATGCCGAACTTGCCGAGCGAATCGAGGCGCTGCGAGCGGAGATTCTCGGCGAACACCAGCTTTCCGTCGAGTCATGCGACAACCGCGAGCGGGACGTGCGAGAGGCGTTGACAACCCGTATCGACAACGAAACGAAGTCGCTCGGCCGCCTTGCCGAAAAAATCGTCAAGGCCATGGCGGCCTTCAAGGATGCCTACAAGCTCGAAACGGCCGACTTCGATGCGAGCCTCGACGCGACCTCAGAGTACCGTGACATGCTCGCGCGGCTGCAAGCGGACGATCTGCCGCGCTTCGAAGCGCGTTTCAAAGAGCTGCTCAACGTCAATACGATCAACGAGATCGCCAACTTCCACGCCCAGCTCGCCCGCGAACGGCAAACGATCAAGGAACGTATCGAACGCATCAACGAATCGTTGCGACAAATCGACTACAACGCGGGCCGATACATCGTCCTCGAGAGTCAGTCCAGCCCCGACGCGGAGATCCGCGAATTCCAGAGCGACCTGCGTGCTTGCACCGAGGGCGAACTCACCGGCTCGGACGATAGCCAATACTCGGAGACCAAGTTCCTGCAAGTCAAACGGATCATTGACCGCTTCCGCGGCCGCGAAGGGTTGACCGAGCAGGACCGGCGCTGGCGCGCCAAAGTGACCGACGTGCGCAACTGGTTTCTGTTCGCCGCCAGCGAGCGTTGGCGTGAGGACGACAGCGAATACGAGCACTATTCGGACTCGGGCGGTAAATCGGGCGGCCAGAAGGAAAAGCTCGCCTATACGATCCTTGCCGCGAGTCTCGCCTATCAGTTCGGCCTCGAATGGGGCGCCGTGCGTTCTCGATCGTTCCGCTTCGTCGTCATCGACGAGGCGTTTGGACGAGGCTCCGACGAATCGGCGCAATACGGTCTCACATTGTTTCAAAAACTGAACCTGCAACTGCTGATCGTCACGCCGCTGCAGAAGATTCACATCATCGAGCCGTTCGTTTCGAGCGTCGGATTCGTTCAGAACGAGGGCGGACGCGCCTCGAAGCTGCGCAACCTGTCGATCGAGGAGTACCGCGCGCGCAAGGCGGAGTTCGAGCAATGAATTGGACGACGACCGCCGAACTGCGCGTTCGCCTCCAGCGCCTATGGGAGCGTGGCGAATGGCTGCGGAGCCTCGTAGACGGCACCGAGGGGCTGTTCCCGCTACGTCTGACGATAAAAGGCCCGAGTTCGTCCGAATTGGCCGAACGCTTCGACGCGGTACGCGCATGGATCGCGGAGATTGCCGCGACACCGCGCGTACGCATCGAATGGCGAGAAATCAATCATCGAATTCTCGGCCTGCAGCGTTTGCCACAAGCAGCTTGGGTGGACAGTCTGGACGATGCGCTCGCGGTCGCCGGCAAGCGCCGCGACGCAGCGCAGTTCGAGCGGCTGCTCGAAATCACACGCTCCCGCCAGCCGAAGCTCACCACGTGGCTTGCGCAGCGCCCGTTGCAAGCACTCGAATTCGCAGGCGATTGGGAACGACTGCTGGCAGTCGTCGATTGGCTGCAAGCACATCCGCAGCCGGGCGTATATCTTCGCCAAGCCGAAATCGCCAACGTCGACACGAAATTCATCGAGGCGCGGCGCGGCGTCCTCGCCCAATGGCTCGATCTCGTGCTGCCGTCGGAGTCAATCGACAGCAGCCGGACAGCCGCCGCCCAATTCGCTGCTCGCTACGGGTTCCGCGAGAAGCCGCCTCGGATTCGATTTCGCGCGCTCGATGACAGGCTCGCCGTTCTGCCCGGCATGGGCCGGCCCGACATCGCACTCGACGCTGACAGCTTCGCGCGCCTCACACTGCCATGCCGCCACGTGTTCATTACGGAAAACGAGATAAATTTTTTGGCGTTTCCCGACGTTCCGCAGTCGATCGTGCTCTTCGGGGCCGGCTACGGTTGGGAAGCTCTCGAGCCGGCGCGATGGCTCACGGACTGTGCGCTCCACTACTGGGGCGACATCGACACGCACGGCTTCGCCATTCTCGATCAATTGCGCAGCCGGTTCCCGCATGTTGGATCGTTCTTGATGGACCGCGCGACGCTGGTGGCGCATGAAGCGTTCTGGGGAGAAGAAGGCGATCAGGTCACGCGCGATCTGCCGCGGCTCACTGCCAAAGAGCGGGAACTCTTCGATGACCTCCGCGACAACCGGATTCGCCATGGATTGCGGCTCGAGCAGGAGCGCGTGGGATTCGGGTGGGTCAGGGCGGCGCTCGAAGAGCGGGCTTGCGCTTAGAACTTCCCCGTCTCACCGCCAGGTACAACTCGAATACGACTCGAAGCAGGCCGCCTCGAAGATGCCTGCCCCAACTCCCACGTTCAGCGACTTTAGTTTGCGCTGCCGTTGCGCAGCAGAGCATCCGAGATCGTCGACAGCACCTCAGCCAGTCGTCTTGCCGTCTCGGGAGATGGCAGCGGCAACCTGAGACTTCGCGCGCCCGTCACGGCATCGCGCTCGACCCACGGGTGTGCGGCAACCGCGCCATCGCCCGGCTCATTCAACGCCGACACCAGCGCCGCGCCGAACTGCAGCAACCCTGACCACGGTTCGAAGGACGCGCCTCGTTGCGCTGTATCGATGGTCGAAGCTTGAGGCCGCTCGCCGGTACCGGCGAGGTCGGTTTCCACGACGCTCGCGTCACGCGCCGCGTCGCCGGACACGACTGCGCCGCTCGCGGCTTCCTCCGCCGCGGCCATGACCTCGCTCTCTCCCATCCGCCCCGCGACGTTTTCGACATCCTTCATGAAGCGGGTCAGGCGCGAACCACCGAGCAGAATTTCGCTGGCGCCGCCATCGAGGATGCCTTCCGCCAGCGAGCGCTTGAAAGCCAGCACCGACAGCATGCCCTCCTCGATCGTTCCCTTCGCGATGTAATTGACGACTTGTACCGGCTTTTTCTGGCCCAACCGATAGATGCGCGCGATGCGCTGTTCCAGCACCGCCGGGTTCCACGGCAGATCCATGTTCACGAGCGTCGACGCGTGCTGGAGGTTGAGCCCCGTGCTACCTGCGTCCGTCGACAGAAATACCCGACAGTCCGAATCGTCCCGAAAGCGCTGCACCAGCGCGGGCCGATTTTCCGACGGCACGCCGCCATGGAAGCTGACGTAGCCGATGCCGAGCTTCTTGAGCCGGCGAATGACTATCTCATGCGTGCGCGTCCATTGACTGAACACCACGACTTTCTCGTCCGGCTGCGTGAAAAGCGACTCGAACAACGTCGCCAGCTCGTCGGCCTTCACGCCATGATCGGTTTCCTGGTCCAGCAGATAGGTGCTGTTGCACGACATGCGCATGTTCTGCAAAGCACAGGTGAGGCGCCGCTGGTCCTGATCCGACAGAAACCTGGTGTTACGCCAGCGCCGGACGATTTTGGCCACGATGTCCGCGTTTTCCGTGTGATACGCCATCTGCAGCTCGGTCATGGGCACCAGCAGATTCTGGTCGGTGCGCCCGGGCAACTGCAGCAGCACCTCGGACTTGCGACGCCGTATCATGATCGGTGCCAGGGTCTGGCTGATCTTCTCGAGGCCCGTGTATCCCGTCACGCGTCCCGCCTCGTCCTTGAGCTGATGTTCGTGCAGCAGCTTCCACGTGGGCCCGAGACGGTGCTGGTCGACGAATTGAACGATGGAAACGAGTTCCTCCAGCTTGTTTTCGAGAGGCGTTCCCGTCAGCACGACGGCATAGGGGCTGTCGATTCGCTTGAGAGCCTTCGCCGCAATGGTGTTCCAGTTCTTGATGCGCTGCGCCTCGTCGACGATGACCAGCTCCGGCGCCCACGCGGAAATCATGTCAAGGTCCGATTTCAGCTTTTCATAGTTGGTGATCTTGTAGAGATCCTGGGCCGCATATTCGCCCCGCCTCTGGGCAAGGCCGCCCGCGACTACCCTCGAAGCGTGGCCGGAGAACCGCGTGATCTCGCTCTGCCACTGATACTTGAGCGAAGTCGGGCAAATCACCAGCACTTTCGACACGCCAAAATGCCGGATCAGGATTTCCGCCGCCGCGACGGCCTGCACCGTCTTGCCCAGGCCCATTTCGTCGCCGATCAAGGCGCGCCCGGCACGCACGGCGAACAATGCGCCTTCGGCCTGGTACGGATAGAGCGGCACCTTGAGCAGCTTCTTCAGCGAGGGCGTCGCCCCGCCTTGCGGAAACTGCCCGTCGAGCATCCTGGCACGGCGCGCCGCATCGTTTCGGCCGGCGATGAAATCGAGCGCGTCGTCATGGGCGCGCAATTCGTGCCCGGCCTTCGCCACCGTGGAGAGAAAGCGCCCGAGATCTTCGAAACGGTCCTCCGGCAGATGCCATCGCCGAGACTCGTCGAACAAAGCGGCGGCCGCTTTGGCTACCTTTGCCGGACAATCCGCGCCGGCGCGAAAATGGACCGCTCGCCCTCCCTCGTTTCGCAAATACAGCTCCGAGAATGCGGGCTGATAACCACGGGCGAAGGCCGCCTTTGCGCCTCGCTTGCGCAGCAGTCGCGACAAGGTAAATTCAATGTGCTTGCAGGTGCCGAGTTCGTTTGTGGCGTAATCGGGACAGTCGCAAAAGTTGTCGCCCGGGCAGGCCCCACGAATCGACACGCGATAGCTGAAGTTCGACTCCGGATTGCCGACGCGGAATTCGGAGAAATACGTCTCCGTCCCGAGATTCTCCAGCGAGAACGCTTGCTCTTGCCCGAATTGCCGACGCAAGGCGCGCTGCCAGTCGGCGGGCGACATGTGATCGGGGGCGTGGATGCGGGAAAGCTTCGAGGATCGACGTGACTTGGTGGAAGAGTGTTTGCTAGTCATGACTTGACGTGATATTTGCGCGACCGACCCGCTCAAACAATGCGAAGTCCAGCGGGTCTCGGATTGCCTCCCACGCGGGCAGATCCAGTCAATCCGCCAACGGCTGAATCCGCCCCTCGGATCGAGTCCGTAAGGCGTCCTTGATTGCCTACCGGCTCGGTAAAAAAGAGGACACACAGTATATCCCAGGCCTCGTCCTCCATCGCCCGCAGATTCGACACACAAGGTGGCACTCAGCACCGGCACTACCTCATTCTCGGGCAATAGTTTCGGCACGTAACAATCCACTGCAATCCCTGCCTTGACCTAACTCATAGACCCCTGAGAAACCGCGAATCGTCGCGTAAGCACCTCGCCTCATCTGGCACCGACGATCCGAGCCAGTGTTTCTTCCAACAGGGTCCGATCCGCCGCACGCTTGACGTCGGTACGCTGGGCCAAGTTATGCAGCTTGCGTAGCACAGCCGGCAAATTGGCCGCATGCGGAAGTCCAATCAGGTCGAATTCCGGCTGCTGATCCTCAATGGATCGTAGGAACGCACACGATGGCTCATCTAGCCAGTCGACCACACGTGCCAACAGGCGCTCATGGATGCCTAGTAAGACTTCGACTTCAATCGGCTCAGCCGTCATGCCCTTGAAGTGCGCATCGAAGGTCGCTGCGAAATCCGCAGGCACGCGAGGCGCTAGCATCTCCCAGGCAGGCTTGGGACTACAGGTCATGTAGACAAGAAAGGTACGTCAGAGCACCTGGTCCGCCCGTTCGTCTTCCAACAACAAGCCGACATCGAACAGATCGCGCGGATGCTGCCTCGACAATGCTGCGGCAAGCTTGCCGGCATAGAGGTCGGCGAAGTCCAGCACCTGCACCGAGGCGAAACCGAACGCCTCTTCGACCCTCGGGCGCACCACCATGTTCCGCGCTGGATGCACCGTACCGCGCATGACCGGCGTTGTCTCGATCTGCACACGCGCACGACCGCGGCTGGCCACCCAACCGCGTGACGCCAGCGCCCTCACCTGCCGACAACTGCACCTGTAATTGCAGGGGCCGGGCACGCAACACATCGGCCAGTCGCACGAGCGCTTCTGCGATCAGCTTCGCATCCTCGGCATAGTCATGCACCGGCAACCAGGCCAGATCAATGTCTACCGACAACCGTGGCAAGTCGTGCTCGAACAGGTTGATAGCCGTGCCGCCCTTGAGCGCGAACCTCGGCTCCTGTGCCAGCACCGGTAGGATCTCGACCAACAACCGAACCCGGTCGGTGTAGCGGCGATCCCAGTGATCAAGCCAGGTGTTCATCGAGGTCTCCCGGCAAGGTGATCTGATAAGCCGGATGCAGACGACCGCTAGGCACCAGCGCACGCTTTCCCCGCCCCAGATCGACGCCATCCATCGGCACGTGTGACAGCCACGCGTGCCGATGGCGATCGGCGAGCGCCAGGAACAGCCGCTTGGCCTTGATGCTGCGGCAGTGGCGCAGCATCAGGCCAACCCGCTGCGGCCGCAGCGTCGTCATGGCCTGCATCAGCGCATCCACCTCGTAGACCAGCGCCGCATCTGATACGCCATCGCACAATTCCAGCATGGCTCGTTCCGGCGTTGAACAAACCAGGGCATCGGCACCGGGAGCAGCCTGGTGCCACGCCAACCCCTGATCCGACAGCTCCGCCTCGGATACCTCTACCGTGAACGACACGGGTGGCAGATCAAATGCCCCCTTGCCCAGATACTCGACGCGCTGCGCCAATGGGAGCTTGCAGAGCCAACCCGGAGGCCGTCCCGGCCCATACAGCGTGACCGTCCCCACATCGCCCAGGCGCAGGTAGTGTTCGTGCCCCTGCAGGCCGAGCGCGAAACGGCCTCCAACGTGCAGCGGCATCCCTTCACCGACCTGCAGGCTGCGAATCACGCCCTCCCACTGCAGGCGGCCTCCCTTACGCATATAGACGCCGCGCGCAGGCGACACCAGCCACCCGCTGCTCACGTAGCGCGCGACGAGGCTGTTGGAATAGTCGTGAACCCGCAGCCATCGACTCGACACCAGACGCGTATCGCCCAGTTCGGTCAGTAGGAGGTTCAATTTTCCTGTATTTTGATCACCCATAGTGATCAAAATACACTTCTTATAAACCCCTGCCAAGCCCTACGAGTTCGATAGAGGGGGAAAAACAATCACTCATAGTGATCGTTTTTAGACGACTACAAACCAATCGATGACTAGCAGTCGCCGACGCAAGGAAAACCATCGTTCCCTCCCCCTTACACCGTCGCACTCAGTACCGGCACGACCACGTTCTCCGGCATCAGCTTCGGCACGTAGGTCTGACCACCGCCCCGGGCATCTACCAGGTTGGCCCACTCTTGCAGCATGTGGCGCCGCTGCTCGGCGTACTCGGCCTTGTTGTAGACCGAGCGTGAGGAACGTCCCTCCTCGTGCGCCAAGCACTTCTCGATCCAGTCGCGGTTGAAGCCGATTTCGTTCAGCAGCGTCGAGCCGGTACGGCGCAGATCATGGACCGTGAACGATTGCAGCGGCAGCCCTTTGGTTTTTGCCGCCTCCGCCACGAGTTGCGTGACCCGATTCAAGGTTGCGTTGGACATGCAACGCTGTGCATCGTAACGGGAGGGAAAAACGAACCTTGAGCCGGCCGCGCAGGCGTGCAACGTCACGAAGATGTCGAGCGCCTGGCGCGACAGATAGACCACATGCGGATCGCGTCCCTTCATCCGCTGCTTCGGAATCGTCCAGGTCTTGCCCTCGAAATCGACCTCATCCCAGGTGGCCTGGATCAGTTCGCTCTTGCGCACCAGTGTCAGCAGGATCAGGCGCAGCGCCAGCTTGATCGTCGGATAGGTTGCCACCGATTCCATCTGCTGCACCATCAGCCGGATTTCCAGCGGCGACAAGGCGCGATCCTTCGGCACGAAGGTGGCGATCGAGGCCGCACCCACGCTGTTCGCCGGGTTGTCCACCTTTTCACCGTGGGCGATGGCGTAGACGTAGACCTGCTTCACGATGTCCCGAATCTGCACCGCAGTGGCGGGTGCCCCGCGCTCCTTAACCCTGTTGCACAACGCCCGCAGGTCTTCAGGCTGGATTTCGGTCAGCAGGCGGTTCTGGAAAACCGGCAGGATGTCCCGGTCGATGATGTGCTTGCGCATGGCGCGGGTGCTGTCGGCCAACTTCGCGTTGGCCAGCCATGTCTCCATCGCCGTGCCAAAGGTTTTGATAGCAAGTACCCGGCGTTTCTCGCGCTGCTTTTCGAGCGCGGGCGATGTTACAGCAATTTCTCGATAGTTGGCGATAGTCCCCGAAGGACGTATTTTCATTCCCACTCACTCATCAATGAGCGTTGTAACTCATTGAATTCAATGCGTTTTACGCGACTCACTTTTCTCGATACCACGCTAAATACCATAGCCAGAAAATGCTCGAATTAGCCGTATAAGAATTGATCCGAACGCTCACTCCTACCGTGCAGAAGCCATCCAAAGCTTGCTACGGTAGACTCATCGTATGCCCTTTCGACGACAACACGGAGAACATGGATGCCCAGCGGCTTCAACGATGTAGGGTTTCTTGGCGATGATCTTGATGGATGGCGAGACACTGTTCGCGCCGAGTTCCCGGAGTCCTTCGCCATCGCAGACCGGATGAACCGAATGGGGATGCGGATGATCCACGAGTTCCCAGATGGCGAACTGCCAGAACATAGGGTGCTTGCAATCGCAGCCTTCTATCGGGCGCTTCAATCATTCCAGTCTGCGATCCTCCTTTCAGAACGTGGCGCACTGGCGGAAGCCCGCGCCCTTGCCCGCCTCTGCTGCGAAGCTGTGATCGTGACGGGCGGACTGTTGAAGGTCGAAGGAACTCTCGAAAAACTGCATGAGGATCATGCGAAGCATTGCCTGTCCTTGGCCAACTCGATGATTGAGATGAATCGAGCCGCGAGGAACGGCAGAGACTTGACGCAATTTGAGCAGGAAGTGGCACGCGTAAAGGAGGAGTATCCACAAGAGAATGGGCCGCAGTCGATCAAGTGGGCACCATTGGCTGTGCAAGCTGGCCTTGCCCAGTTATACGAGCTTTCGTATCGCTTCCCATCAGGGGATGGCGCGCATGTGACGCTCGGCGCGCTTCATAGACACTTCGACAAGGACGAACAGGAAGATTTTGTCGGGATGATCTTCCATCCCGACAAATCAGACCTACGCGCCACTCTCCTGTCCGCGAATGCCGCGCTCATACACCTGCTTGGCCTCGCCCAAGAGTTCATGGGGCTGAACCACTACGAGGCCGAGATGCGCGACCTTCTGTTGCAATGGGCAGTTAGCCGTGAGGAACTTGGGCTTCAGTAGCGGATAGGTCGGCAGACTCGCCGCGCTTGTCGAGTGCCGCCTCGATGCGCTGTTCGGCAATCGCCAAGTATTCTTGGCTAATCTCGATTCCGACAAAACGGCGGTCGGCCAAAACGGCCATCTTCCCGGTAGTTCCACTGCCTAAGAACGGGTCAAGAACTACGTCGCCGGGGTTCGACCAACTTAGGATATGGTCACGCGCAAGCGCTTCAGGGAACGCGGCAGGATGACCGCTCTTGGAATTGCCTTTGTTTGTGGCCATACGCCACACGTTCCACCTAGCCCCGAACTCCTTTATGGAATTGCCGTAGCATGAGGCGCGGGATGTTGAGCCGCTAGCATTGCGCCCCGTACCAGTAACCTTTCGGCCAAAGCTTACATTATGCCGATCATGGATTATGTTCCTTGTAGAAGGCGCACCTCTTGAAAACACAAACATATATTCAAAAGATTGTTGATACCTGTTCTTGTCGGGAAACGATATAGCGTCTTTCTCGTAAATCATGGTGTCATGCAGTTTGAATCCGCATACGTCTAGAAAGAACAGCGCATGGCGGAATGACGTGCCTGTTTCACTCCCATTGACCGTCGCATCACCAATTACCCAAACCACCACGCCCCCCGGCTTGGTTACGCGGCTCAGTTCACGGGCAATATTCTCGAAATCAAACGTATATCCGTTATAGGTACGCAGGTTGTCGTAGGGCGGACTGGTAACGGTCAGGTCGATTGAGTCCGACTCCATGCTTCGCATCACATCGAGGCAGTCGCCTTGATGAAGGCTGAACGGCTTTTCTTGGAATTTTTTTGCGTCGTTAAACATTGTCAGCAATCGGTTATGTGATTGCTCAATCCTGATCCACGACCAAAGCTGAAAATCCCGCCAGTTTCCTTAACCAAGTCCTATTGATAATCCGGTCGCGAAATCAACGAGACGGCGTCTGACAGGCACCGAAAAAGAAGGTTTCAGGCGATTTCTGCACGTGGTATCGCCCGCCAAGACTTTCTTTTTTGATATCAAACGTTTGCGCGAGCATAGGCGATGGCGCGATGGTATCGGCCTGTTACTGACGGCTGTTTCGATACCATGATTCCGAAGTGTTGTTTTTTAGGATCAAACCATTGATGGGCAACGGTTAGCGCGATTTCGATACCACGTGAAACCGGATCATCAATGCGTGGTATCGCCGCGCCTGCGGCGGCAGTGAAAATTGATACCAGTGAAAGTGCCACGCCTAGAAAGTGCTCACCCGTGCTTTTCAGCAGTTCTTACCGTTAGACGGGGCGTTTCAGCGTTCTTATTGACGATGTGAAAAAACCCGCAGAATCACGGGTTTAGGTGGGTTTGATGCCTGTAGATGCTTGGCCCTGCCAGATTATGCACCAAAATGGTGCCTACTCCCACTCGATCGTCGCAGGCGGCTTCCCCGAGATGTCGTAGACGACCCGGTTGATCCCGCGCACTTCGTTGATGATCCGGTTCGACACATGCCCAAGCAGTTCATGCGGCAGATGCGCCCAATGCGCGGTCATGAAGTCGAGCGTCTGCACCGCGCGCAACGCGACGACGTACTCGTAGGTGCGCCCGTCGCCCATCACGCCGACGCTCTTGACCGGCAGGAACACCGCGAATGCCTGGCTCGTCAGGTCGTACCACGACTTGCCGGTTTCCTTGTCGATCGTGTTGCGCAGCGTCTCGATGAAAATCGCGTCCGCGCGGCGCAGCAGGTCCGCGAAATCGCGCTTCACTTCGCCGAGGATCCGCACGCCCAGACCCGGACCCGGGAACGGATGGCGATACACCATCGAGTGCGGCAGACCGAGCTTCACGCCAAGCTCGCGCACTTCGTCCTTGAACAGCTCGCGCAGCGGTTCGAGCAGCTTCAGGTTCAGCGTCTCCGGCAGACCACCGACGTTGTGGTGGCTCTTGATGGTTTGCGCAGCCTTCTTGCCCTTGCCCGCCGATTCGATCACGTCCGGATAGATCGTGCCTTGTGCCAGCCACTTCGCGTCGGTCAGCTTGCCGGCTTCGGCCTGGAACACTTCGACGAACTCCGCGCCGATGATCTTGCGCTTCGCTTCAGGATCGGTCACGCCGGCGAGCTTGCCGAGGAATGCGTGGCTCGCGTCGACGTGAATCACCTTCACGCCAAGGTGATCGGCGAACAGCGCCATCACCTGCTCGGCTTCGTTCAGGCGCAGCAGGCCATGGTCGACGAACACGCAGGTCAGTTGATCGCCGATCGCGCGGTGCAGCAGCGCCGCCGCCACCGACGAATCCACGCCCCCCGACAAGCCCAGAATGACGTGCTCGTTACCGACCTGCTCGCGAATCTTCGCGACGGCTTCGTCGATGTAGTGGCCCATTTCCCAATCGGCCTTCGCGCCGCAGATCTTCAGCACGAAGCGCTCGAGCATCGCGCGGCCCTGCACCGTGTGCGTGACTTCCGGATGCCATTGCAGGCCATAGAAGCGGCGCTGCTCGTCGGCCATCGCGGCGATCGGGCACGATTCCGTCGATGCCATCAGCGCGAAACCCGGCGGCATCTCCAGCACCTTGTCGCCGTGGCTCATCCATACCTTCAGCATGCCGTGGCCTTCGGACGTGGTGAAGTCGCTGATGCCTTCGAGCAGGCTCGTATGGTTGCGCGCGCGCACTTCGGCGTAGCCGAATTCGCGCAGATGACCGATGTCGACCTTGCCGCCGAGCTGCTGCGCCATCGCCTGCATGCCGTAGCAGATGCCGAGCACCGGCACGCCGAGTTCGAACACGGCTTGCGGCACGCGCGGCGTGTCTTCCTCGGTGACCGAGCTCGGACCGCCCGACAGAATCACGCCCTTCGGCGCGAAGTCGCGGATGAACGACGCGTCGACGTCGTACGGATGGATTTCCGAATACACGTTGGCTTCGCGAACGCGACGTGCAATCAGTTGGGTGACTTGCGAACCGAAGTCGAGAATCAGGATCTTGTCATGCATGGCAGCGGACGGAATCAGAAGTGAGCGGATACGGAATGCCGCGCGCGAGGCGCGGCGTCGAATTCAAAGCGGTCCGCGCGGCGACGGTCTTGGCGCAGCGCGGACAGCCAACATTACGATGAAGCACAAGGGCGCGGCCGACCACGGAACTCGCCGCCTGTGATGCGCGCGAACGAAATCCGCTAGCTTCGGCAAACGGCCTGGCGCGCGGCGCTTCAACCATGAAACGGCGGGCGGGGTGCGCCGGGCACGTCGTTGCTGGTGTCGCGCGCGGCGCGTTCGGACTCGCTCAGGCCGGGCTCGCTTGCGGCCGGATGAAGCGGCGCGGGAGTGGCAACGGAAGCCGCGGCAGCCGGATTGGCCGGCCGCGTGACCGGCACGACGGGCTCTGGCACCGGCTCGGCGTGATAGACCGGAAAGCCCGCTGAGGCACGTGGCTCGCGCGCGTTGTCGCGTTCGGGTTCACGCTGCCGTGCGGCATCCTTTTCGGCCTCTTTCGCGGCACGCTTATCGGCACGACTGTCGGCCTTGCTCGACGAGGGCTTGATCACGATCCCCTTCTCGCGCCGCCGCACCGCACCCGACAGTCGCACGCCGCCGAGCCCGATCACCACCAGCACCACACCGGCCAGCACCGCCACCATCTGGCCGAAACCGGTCAGCGACGGCGTATGCAGCCCCAGCAGCCAGACCAGCATCAGCACGCCGATCAGCCAGTGCACATGACCGACGACCTTCGCGACCGTCGAGGTCAGCGCCCCGTCGAACGACGCATGCACCGCGAGCCACGCGAGCCCGATCAGCGCGACGCCGAACGCCTGGCCGACCAGAGTCGGCTCCGTTGGCACCAGTTGCAACGCGTCGTACAGCGAGGTCCACGGCGTCAGCACGAACAGCAGGCCGAACGCCAGCAGCAACAACGCATCGAGGATCAGTACAACGCGCAGCAGTGGCTTCATGGGCGTTTAGTCCACGTGGTAGTTGGGCGCTTCCTTGGTGATTTGCACATCGTGCACATGCGACTCGCGCAGGCCCGCACCGGTGATCTGCACGAACTCGGCCTTCTCGTTCATTTCGGCGATGGTGCGGCAGCCGCAGTAGCCCATGCTCGCGCGCACGCCGCCGATCAGCTGGAACAGGATCGCGTTGACCGAACCCTTGTACGCGACGCGACCTTCGATGCCTTCCGGCACCAGCTTGTCGATGTTGGCCGAGTTGTCCTGGAAGTAGCGGTCCGCCGCGCCGTCCTTCATGGCGCCGACCGAGCCCATGCCACGGTACGACTTGTACTGGCGGCCCTGGTACAGGAATACCTCGCCCGGCGACTCCTCGGTACCGGCGAACATGCTGCCCATCATGACCGCGCTGGCGCCCGCCGCGAGCGCCTTGCTGACGTCGCCCGAGAAGCGCACGCCGCCGTCGGCGATGACCGGCACGCCGGTGCCGTTCAGCGCTTCGGACACGTTGGAGATAGCGGTGACCTGCGGCACGCCGACGCCTGCGACGATTCGCGTCGTGCAGATGGAGCCCGGGCCGATACCGACCTTGACGCCGTCCGCGCCGTATTCGACGAGCGCCCTGGCGGCCGCAGCGGTTGCGATGTTGCCGCCGATCACCTCGACGTGCGGGAAGTTCTGCTTGACCCACTTGACGCGCTCGAGCACGCCCTTGCTGTGGCCATGCGCGGTATCGACGACGATCACGTCGACGCCGGCCTGCACGAGCAGTTCGACGCGCTCTTCGTTGTCCGCGCCGACGCCGACCGCCGCGCCCGCGCGCAGCTTGCCGTGCTCGTCCTTGCATGCATCCGGGTGCTCGGTCTGCTTGGTGATGTCCTTGACGGTCATCAGGCCGCGCAGTTCGAAGGCGTCGTTGATGACCAGCACGCGCTCGAGGCGGTGGCTGTGCATCAGCGCCTTCGCTTCGGCGAGCGGCGTGCCTTCCTTGACGGTGACGAGACGCTCGCGCGGCGTCATGATGTTGCGCACCGGCTCGTCCAGACGCTCTTCGAAGCGCAGGTCGCGATTCGTCACGATGCCGACGAGCTGCGAGCCCTCGACGACCGGGAAGCCCGAAATGCCATGCTGGCGCGACAGTGCGATCACGTCGCGCACTTTCATATGCGGCGGCACGGTGATCGGATCGCGCACGACGCCCGACTCGAAACGCTTGACCTTCGCGACTTCACGCGCCTGCTCGGCCGGCGTGAGGTTCTTGTGGATGATGCCGACGCCGCCCATTTGCGCCATGGCGATTGCCAGACGTGCTTCAGTGACCGTGTCCATCGCGGCGGACACGAGCGGCATGTTGAGGGAGATGTTGCGGGTCAGCCGGGTCTTGAGGCTGGTGTCGCGCGGCAGAACATCGGAGAAGGCCGGGACGAGGAGCACGTCATCGAACGTGAGTGCTGTTTGGATCAGACGCATGGCAAATCCTATAGGCGCAAAAGCGAATTATACGCGATACCACCCCGGTTTTCACTGCGCGAACAGCAGCTTAGCGAATTTCAGACGATTTTTTGCCGCTCCCGCCTGCGTCGATTTCGCTTGCCTGTTCGCGTCGGGTTCGATCGGGTTTCGTTTGCGCGTTCGCAGGCGAAATCGGAGCAGAGCCGGCGGCATTTTCGCGGCACGTACCCTGTCGAGCGGCGGTCGAGCGGCCTGAATGCAGGATCGAACAAGACGCCCCGCGCGCAAAACCGCTATTCTGCCGGCCATTCCAGTTTATCCAGCAGAGGCAGTCGATGCAGCGCGGTGTCGTATATGGCGTCATGGCCGGAGCCTTGTGGGGCATGGTGTTTCTGGTGCCGCGGGTGCTGCCCGACTTCTCCCCGCTCCTGCTCGTCGCCGGCCGCTACTCGATGTACGGCGTCGTGTCGCTCGCCGCGGCGCTGCCGATCGCGCGTTCCCTCGCCAAACGGCTGAGCCGCGAGGATCTGATCGCGCTCGTCAAGCTCGCGCTGGCCGGCAATATCGTCTATTACCTGCTGCTGACGGCCGCCGTGCACCTGATCGGAATCGCGCCGGCCTCGCTGATCGTCGGCGTGCTGCCGGTCACGGTCACGCTGGTCGGCCGGCGCGATCACGGCGCGGTGCCGCTCGCGCGCCTCGCATGGCCGCTCGCGACCGTGATGGCGGGCATCGTCTGCATCAATATCGACGTCTTTACGGTGGCCGGCGCGGCGCCGGTGAGCATCGCGACGCGCCTGCTCGGCGTGGCCTGCGCGGTGGGCGCGCTCATCTGCTGGACCTGGTTCGCGGTCGAGAACGCCCGTTACCTGCAGCGTCAGACGCATTTCAGCGGCAATGAGTGGTCGGTGCTGTGGGGCGTCGTGACTGGCGCGCTCGGCGGCGCGTTGTGGCTCGTGGTCGCGGTGCTGCCGTCGGGCGGCCCGCAGGGTGAATTGGCCGACCCGCGCTGGCGCACGTTCTGGCTGCTCAACCTCGCACTCGCGATCGGCGCGTCGTGGCTCGGCAACGGCCTGTGGAATGCCGCGGCAAAACGGCTGCCGCTAACGCTGTCCGGCCAGATGATCGTGTTCGAGACGCTGTTCGCGCTGCTTTACGCGTTCATTTACGACGAGCGCCTGCCGCGCCCGCTCGAACTCGCGGCGATCCTGCTGCTGGTGGCGGGGGTCTGGTGGTCGGTGCGCCGGCATTCGGACGACGATTCGTCGGGTGCGGCGCGCATCGAGGGGATGAACGATAAGGCGCAGACGGCGGCGCCTTGAGGTGATGTGACGCGATGATGCAAGACGGGCGGCGCGCGAAAAAGTCCGCCGCCCCCCCAACTAGCGCCGCCTAGCGCGAATCCTTGTTCAACCAACGCCGCCCCTCGATCGACCCCGCCTTGCGTGTCTTTTCGACGCGGCGTTGGCGCGACACCTTCGGATCCACCAGCAACGGCCGGTAAATCTCGACGCGATCATGGTCGGCCAGCACTGTATCGAGCGGTTTGAGCTTGCCGAACACGCCCACCTTCTGCGTGTTCAGATCGATCGACGGAAAGCGCTGCAGAATCCCGCTTGCGCCGATCGCCTGTTGCAGCGTCGCGCCCGCGGGCAACTCGACCGCAATCAGCGCCTGCTCGGCAGCGAGCGCATAGCAGACCTCTACCGTTAGCCGCGCGCTCATGACTGACCATAGCGCTGGTTGGCGCGCTTCACGAAAGATTCGACGAAGGTATTGGCGATGTGATTGAACACCGGCCCGATGATCTTCTCGAGCAGGATGCTGGTGAACTCGTAGTGCAGCGCGAATTCGATCTTGCACGCATCGGCGCGCAGCGGCGTGAAGCGCCAGAAACCGGTGAACTTGCGAAACGGACCGTCGGCGAATTCCATGTCGATGCGCGTGGGGCGCTCCATCGAGTTACGCGTGGCGAAATGCTGCTTGATGCCCTTGAAGTTGATATCGATCCTCGCCTCCATGCTGGTGTCGTCCCGGTGACGAATTTCGATGCCCCCGCACCATGGCAGGAACTTGGGGTAATCGTCGACGTCGGTGACGAGGTCGAACATCTGCTCCGCCGAGTGGCGAATCAAAACGGTTTTCTGGACATCTGCCATAAATTGAACAGCGCGTGGCAACGGTGGACGAGCGCCGCGGGCTTTCCTTGCCCCGCTTTGCTAAAATCGTGATTTTAAACGAGTTGGGCACTTTCCATTCATGAGCATCATAGACAACAGAAAAGCCTTCTACGACTACTCGGTCGAGGAACGCTATGAGGCAGGCCTCGTGCTCGAAGGATGGGAGGTCAAGGCGTTGCGCGCCGGGCGCGGCCAGATCAAGGAAGGCTACGTGGTGATCCGCAACGGCGAGCTGTTCCTGATCGGCACGCACATCAGCCCGCTGCCCGAAGCGTCGACGCACATCCATCCCGACCCGGTGCGCACGCGCAAGTTGCTGCTGCATAGCGAGGAGATCAGCAAGCTGATCGGCAAGGTCGAGCAGCGCGGCTACACGCTCGTGCCGCTGAATTTTCACTACAAGAACGGTCGCGTCAAATGCGAGATCGGTCTCGCGAAGGGCAAGAAGATGCACGACAAGCGCGAGACCGAGAAGAAACGCGACTGGGAGCGCGAGAAGGCGCGCTTGATGCGCTCGCCGACCTGAACGCGATTCGTTTCCGGCTCATGCAAAAATGGCCCGCGCATCGATGTGCGGGCCATTTGCTTTTACGTCACGCGCTCATTGCGCATGCATTGCCCGTTCGTCAGCGCAAGTCGCCGCGCGGCGGCTCCGCTGCCGCCTTGCTCCTGTTCACGATGGTCAGCGCCGACGCGATCATCGAACTCATGTTCGACATGTCGCCCGGCACGATCAGTGTCGTGCCCTGCCTGGCGAGGTTCGAGAACGCGTTCACGTACTGTTCGGCCACCTTCAGATTCACCGCGTCCATGCCGCCGTTCAGCTGGATCGCCGCCGCGATCTTCTGGATCGCCTGCGCGTTCGCCTCGGCTACCGCCAGAATCGCCGCGGCCTGCCCCTGCGCCTGATTGATCGCTGCCTGACGCTCGCCCTCGGACTTCTGGATCGCCGCCTCGCGGCCGCCCGACGCGATATTGATCTGCTCCTGCTTGCGCCCTTCCGATGCCGCGATCAGCGCGCGTTTCTCGCGCTCGGCGGTGATCTGCGCCTGCATCGCGTGAAGGATTTCCTTTGGCGGCGTCAGGTCCTTGATCTCGTAGCGCAGCACTTTTACGCCCCAGTTCGCGGCCGCCTCGTCCAGCGCGGACACGATGCTGTGATTGATGAAATCGCGCTCCTCGAAGGTCCGGTCGAGCTCCAGCTTGCCGATGACCGAGCGCAGCGTGGTCTGCGACAACTGCGTGATCGCGAACACGAAGTTGCTCGATCCGTACGATGCCTTCATCGGATCGGTGACCTGGAAATACAGCACACCGTCGACCTGCAGTTGCGTGTTGTCGCGCGTAATACAGACCTGGCTCGGCACTTCGAGAGGAATTTCCTTCAGCACGTGCTTGTACGCGACCCGGTCGACGAACGGGAACGCGAAGCTCAGACCCGGCGTCAGCGTCGCGTGATAACGGCCGAGGCGCTCGAGCACCCACGCATGCTGCTGCGGCACGATCTTGATGGTCTGCGACGCGAGCATGATCACGACGATCAGCAGCACTGCCCCGACGATGGTTGAATCCATATCGCTACCCTCCGATTCTGCTTCGAATAGTTGTGCGCAGGTTGGTCGGGCCTGCGTTTTCAGCTTGGGCGGCCGGCGCTCAGGTCGTCAGGTCGCGCTCGCGCGCGCCTTCGGCTGCCGCCTCGCGACGACGACGAGGCAACTGCCCCGCAACTCCTTGATCTCGTAGACCTGCGCGTCTTCGGGTTCGCCCGCGGCCAGCTCGATGTCCCATGCCGCGCCACGATAGGTCGCGCGTGCTTTGCGCCCCTGCCAGGCCGGCACGTTCAGCGTCTGCCCGATATCCAGATTGACATCCGGATTGCGCGACGCCTGCTCGCGCCTACGACGGCCGAATCGCGAGCGTCTGAGCACCACGACCGCCGCGAGCGCGACCAGCGCCGCCACTACGAATTGCAGATCGGTCCCGGCGCCGGCAATGCGCGCAAGCGCGGCCGCGACGAAGCCGAACGCGATCATCAACAGATAGAAGGTGCCGCTCATCAGCTCCAGCACGACAAGCACACCCGCCCCGATCCACCAGAACAGTCCACCAGGCGCCACGTCGACCTCCACAAAGCAAAACACCCCGGTTCTACCGGGGTGTTTATAGCACGAAGCGCACGTGCCTTTAACGCGTGCCGAATGCCGCCTGCGAAAGCGGCATTCGATACCTCGCGAGTTACTGCTTCGCCTTTGCCAGCTGCTGCCACGTATCGATGATCGTGTCGGGGTTGAGCGAGATCGACTTGATGCCTTCGTCAGTCAGCCATTGCGCGAAGTCCGGATGATCCGACGGCCCCTGGCCGCAGATACCGACGTACTTGTCGAGACGCAGACAGGTTTCGATCGCGCGCTTGAGCAGGAACTTGACCGCTGGATCACGCTCGTCGAAATCGACCGCGAGCAGCTCCATGCCCGAGTCGCGGTCGAGGCCGAGCGTGAGCTGCGTCAGGTCGTTCGAGCCGATCGAGAATCCGTCGAAGTACTGCAGGAACTCTTCCGCGAGGATCGCGTTCGTCGGCACTTCGCACATCATGATCAGACGCAGGCCCTTCTCGCCGCGCTTCAGGCCGAACTTCGCGAGCAGCCCGACCACGCGCTCCGCCTGCTTCAGCGTACGCACGAACGGCACCATGATCTCGACGTTGTCGAGGCCCATCTCTTCACGCACCTTCTTCAGCGCAACGCATTCCATCTGGAACGCCTCGGCGAAGTCTTCCGCGATATAGCGCGACGCGCCGCGGAAACCCAGCATCGGGTTTTCCTCGTCCGGCTCGTAGCGCGAGCCGCCGATCAGCTTCTTGTACTCGTTCGACTTGAAGTCCGACAGACGCACGATGACGGGCTTCGGATAGAACGCCGCCGCGATCGTTGCGATACCTTCGGTCAGCTTGTCGACGTAGAACGCGCGCGGCGACGCGTGACCGCGCGCGACGCTTTCGACCGCCTTCTTCAGGTCCTGATCGACGTTCGGGTACTCGAGGATCGCCTTCGGGTGCACGCCGATGTTGTTGTTGATGATGAACTCGAGCCGCGCGAGACCCACACCTGCGTTCGGCAGTTGCGAGAAGTCGAATGCGAGCTGCGGATTGCCGACGTTCATCATGATCTTCACCGGAATCGGCGGCAGTTCGCCGCGCTGCACTTCGGTGACTTCGGTTTCGAGCAGGCCGTCGTAGATCTTGCCTTCGTCGCCTTCAGCGCACGACACGGTGACGAGTGCGCCGTCCTTCAGCACGTCGGTCGCGTCGCCGCAGCCGACCACGGCCGGCACGCCCAGCTCACGCGCGATGATCGCCGCATGGCAGGTGCGGCCGCCACGGTTCGTGACGATTGCCGACGCACGCTTCATGACAGGCTCCCAGTTCGGATCGGTCATGTCGGCGACGAGCACGTCACCCGGCTGCACGCGGTCCATCTCCGAGGGGTCGTGGATCACGCGCACCGGACCCGCGCCGATCTTCTGACCGATCGCGCGGCCCGTTGCCAGCACGTTCGACTGGCCCTTCAGCTTGAAGCGCTGCTCGGCCTTGCCGCCGCCCTGGCTCTTCACCGTTTCCGGACGCGCCTGCAGGATGAAAATCTTGCCGTCGCGGCCGTCCTTGCCCCACTCGATGTCCATCGGACGCTGGTAGTGCTTCTCGATGATCACCGCGTACTTCGCGAGCTCGATCACGTCTTCGTCGGTGATCGAGAAGCGGTTGCGCTGTTCGTGCGCGACGTCGACGGTCTTCACGCGGCCCGGCTCGCCCGGCTTCGTGAACTCCATCTTGATCAGCTTCGAGCCGATCGAGCGGCGGATGATCGGGTACTTGCCCTGCGCGAGCGTGGTCTTGAAGACGTAGAACTCGTCCGGATTCACCGCGCCCTGCACGACGGTTTCGCCGAGGCCATAGCTCGACGTGATGAAGACGGCGTCCTTGAAGCCCGATTCGGTGTCCAGCGTGAACATCACGCCCGCGGCGCCGACGTCCGAACGCACCATGCGCTGCACGCCCGCCGACAACGCGACTTCAGCATGCGTGAAGCCCTTGTGGACGCGATAGGAGATGGCGCGGTCGTTATACAGCGACGCGAACACGTGCTTCATGCGATCGAGCACGTCGTCGATGCCGACCACGTTCAGGTAGCTTTCCTGCTGACCGGCGAACGATGCGTCCGGCAGGTCTTCCGCGGTCGCGGATGAACGCACGGCAAACGACAGCTCCTCGGGCGAGCTCTGTTGCAGCGTGTCGAACCCCGCGCGAATGTCAGCCTCGAGCTGCGGCTGCAGCGGCGCGTCGACGATCCATTGACGGATCTCCTTGCCCGCTTCGGCGAGCGCCTTCACGTCGTCGACGTCGAGCGTCTCGAGACGTTTGGCGATGCGCTCGGTCAGATCGTTGTGCTGCAGGAAGTCACGGAACGCGAGCGCGGTGGTCGCGAAGCCGGTCGGCACGCGCACGCCGGCTTCGGCGAGCTGGCTGATCATCTCGCCCAGCGACGCGTTCTTGCCGCCGACGATCTCCACGTCGGTCATCCGCAACTGCTCGAACGGAACTACATACGCCTTGTCCTTTGCGACGGTAACTGCGTTAGTCATACAAGCCCCTAAGTGTGAAAGAAATTCACGACTGTGCAAGTGGGCTTGAACACGGGCAGCCCATTGGAAGCCTCGACCCCGTGTCTTGCACAACCTGTTAGATAAGCAATCGCCTGGACGGCGGAGATGCGTTGCATGGCGCGCCGGCCGTGGCGCGCGAGGCGGAGCATCGAAGAACGCGGTTGAGCGGACTTACCGCTCGATCTGTTGCGTTCAACGCATATTGACATTAGATAACGTGACGTTGAACGACCGT
This sequence comes from Paraburkholderia sp. 31.1, assembly GCF_014397645.1. NCBI lineage: Bacteria > Pseudomonadati > Pseudomonadota > Betaproteobacteria > Burkholderiales > Burkholderiaceae > Paraburkholderia > Paraburkholderia sp. 31.1. The sequence continues at coordinate 80,012 of NZ_VZQN01000005.1, read as the reverse complement.
TCGCGGCAAGTTAGCGGCCAATCGCCTGCAATTGCTTATCCAACAGGTTGCCGCTATTCTACCGTGCCGACTCCTGAAATGTGGCAGTCGGTCGAGAATTGCGCCTCGAATCGCGCGCCGACCGAGCCAGCGGGCTTTTGCGGGACCGCCCGCGCGGGACGCGAGCGTGGCGCGCCCGCCGCCGCGCGGTTTGTATTCGAGCGCGTTGTCGCGCTCGCGCTTTCCGGCTCATTTGCCTTTCACGTTCACAACTCCTCTGATGCCGCCCACCGTATTCATCGTCTCAGACGGTACCGGGATTACTGCCGAAACCTTCGCGCATTCGATCCTCTCCCAGTTCGACCAGAAATTCCGCCTGGTCCGCGTGCCTTTCGTCGACTCGACCGAGAAGGCCTATGCGACGCTCGAAAAGATCAACGAAGCGGTCGTGCAGGACGGCCGTCGCCCGATCGTGTTCACCACGCTCGTCGATAGCTCGTCGAATCAGATCGTGAAGGGTTCGAACGCGCTCGTGCTCGACATGTTCCAGACCTTCGTCGAGCCGCTCGAGCAGGAACTGGAACTGAAGTCGAGCCACGCGATGGGGCGCGGCCACCAGAACGCGGACACCGAGGAGTACAAGAACCGGATCGAGGCGATCAATTTCTCGCTCGCGCACGACGACGGTCAATCGAATCGCAATCTCGCAGACGCCGACGTGATCCTCGTCGGCGTGTCGCGCAGCGGCAAGACCCCGACGAGCCTTTACCTGGCGATGCAGTACGGCGTGAAAGCGGCGAACTATCCGCTGATTCCCGAAGATTTCGAACGCGGCAAGCTGCCGACGCCGCTACGCGAGCATCGACAGAAGATGTTCGGCTTGTCGATCGATCCGCAGCGGCTGTCGGAGATCCGTAACGAGCGGCGGCCGGGCAGCAAGTATGCGGCGCCGGAAAACTGCCGCTATGAGATCAACGAAGCCGAAACGATGATGCGGCGCGAGGGGATCAAGTGGCTGTCGTCGACGCACAAGTCGATCGAGGAAATCGCGACGACGATCCTGCAGGAGATCAAGCTGGATCGGCCGTCGTATTGAGGGATGGCCGAGCAGGCGTTGCGTTGCCGGGCCAGAGCCCTCGCAACGCCACTTAAGTCTACTTTTTGCGCCCGCGCTGCTGCCGGCACTGCTCGAACACGCAGACCGCCGCCGCGGCCGCCACGTTCAGCGACTCCATACCGCCGGGCTGCGGAATCGTCACCCGCAACGACACGGCATCGCGCCACGCCTGCGACACGCCTGCCCCTTCGTTGCCGAACACCCACGCGAGCGGCCTGCTCAGGTCGCTGTCATAGATCGCTTCGGCACCGTGCGAATCGGTGATGACGATCGGTACCGCGAGCCGTTCGATCAGCGCACGCGCTTCGACATCCTCATGAATCTGCAACAGGAAGTGCGCGCCCATCCCCGAGCGCAGCACCTTCGACGACCACGCGTATGCGGTACCCGGCGCGCAGAACACGTGCTCGATACCCGCAGCCGCTGCGCTGCGCAGAATCGAGCCGACGTTGCCCGCGTCCTGCACGCCGTCGAGCACGAGACAGTTTTGCTCGACGCGCTCGGGCAGCGGTGCGTCGAGCTTCTCGACGAGCAGCAGAATCCCGACCCCATGCACGACATTCGACAACTGTCCGAACAACGCATCCGGCAGCGTCACGAGCCGATGCTCGTCGATGCGTGACACGATCGCCTGCGCTTCGTCGTGACGCAACGCGCCGTCGGTGACGACGCATAGCTCCGGCTGACCTGCGACGTCGAGATACGTGCTTGCGAGATGGAAGCCCTCGAGCAGCGCGTGGCCGCTGCGGCGCTGTTGATGCGTCGAGCCGGCCAGTGCCTTCAGGCGCTTGTAGAGCGGATTGTCCCGCGAGGTGATGGCTTTCACAGGCAGCGAAGGCGGTGAGAAGGGAAAAGGAATCAGCGGCAATCAACGGCGCGCAAGCGCGGAGCGCGCTCGAGCCGCGCTGATGGGGTCGGTCACGCGAAGCCGGCTTCGCCGAACGCATCGTCGTCGAGCAGCAGCGCGTCGGCCACGATGACGGCGTCCGCCGACGGCAACGGCACGCCAGTGCCGAACCTCAAATGCGCTTCGCGCACCGGCGCGAACGATCGCCGATGATGCTCGCACGGCCCATGCTCGCGCAGCGCCGCGAGATGCTGCGGCGTGCCATAACCGGCATGCGCGTCGAAGCCGTACATCGGATACGCCTGGTGCAGTTCGACCAGCATGCGGTCGCGCGTGACCTTCGCGAGAATCGACGCCGCCGAGATGCTCTTCACGAGCGCGTCGCCGCCAATCACCGCCTCGCTACGGATGCTGAGCGTCGGGCAACGGTTGCCGTCGATCTTCACGAGCGTCGGCACGACCGACAGGCCCTCGACCGCGCGCTTCATCGCGAGCATGGTGGCGTGCAGGATGTTCAGCGAATCGATTTCCTCGACTGTCGCCGACGCGACGCAGTACGCGAGCGCACGCTCGACGATCTTGTCGTACAGCGCTTCACGCTTGAGTGCGCTCAGCACCTTCGAATCGTCGAGGCCGCGGATCATCGGTTTGGCGGGATCGAAAATCACCGCCGCCGCGACGACCGGACCGGCCAGCGGTCCGCGCCCTGCTTCGTCGACGCCGCAGACGATGTCGTCGGCGCTCTCGAAGTTCAGGCCGGCTTGCGCCACTACCCGAACGGTGGCCGCGATCTTCCGGCGAGGCGCGCCCGCGGCGGTCATGGCCGCCCCGCCCGCTGCTCGACAACGCTCGCCACGACTTCAGCCGCGCGCTGCGCGGTGTTCTGCTTCAGCACGTGATGCATCTCCGTGAAGATTTCCTTCAGCGTGCGCCGGTTCGCCTCGTCGCGCAACTGCTTCAGCGTCGCCTCGGCGAGCGCCTGCGGCGTCGCGAAGTGCTGCAGGATCTCCGGCACCACGAAACGCCCGGCCAGGATGTTCGGCAGGCCGACGTACGGCAGATAGCCCTGGCGGCGCATGATCTGCCCGGTCAGCCAGGGCACCTTGTACGAAATCACCATCGGCTTTTTCAGCAGCGCGGCTTCGAGCGTGACGGTGCCGCTCTTCACGAGAATCGCGTCGGCGGCGGTCATCGCGAGTTGCGACTGGCCTTCGGTGATGGTCAGCACGAGGCCCGGATGCGCATCGACGAGCGGCTGCAGCAGCGCACGCAACGCGGGCGTCGCCGCCGGCATCACGAAGCGCACGCTGGGCTCCTGGTGCTGCATCATCTCCATCGCCGCGAAGAACGTCGGGCCGATCAGGTCGATCTCGGAGCGCCGGCTGCCCGGCAGCACCGCGATCACCGGCCCGCTTTCCGCGAGACCGAGTGCGCGGCGCGCACCGAGGGTGTCGGGTTCCAGCGGGATCTGATCGGCCAGCGGATGCCCGACGTACGACGCCGCGACACCCGCCTTTTCGAGCAGCGCGGTTTCGAACGGGAACACGCACAGCATGTGGTCGACGGCCTTGGCGATCTTCTTGATGCGCCCGCCACGCCACGCCCAGATGGACGGGCAAACGAAGTGCACGGTCGGAATGCCGGCGTCGCGCAGTGCGTGCTCGAGCCCGAAATTGAAGTCGGGCGCGTCGACGCCGACGAACACGGACGGCGGTTCGGCGAGCAACTGACGCTTGAGCTCATTGCGGATACCGAGGATTTCAGGAATGTGCCGCAGTGCTTCGACATAGCCGCGCACCGTCAGCTTTTCCATCGGCCAGTGGGCGTCGAAGCCCGCGGCGATCATGCGCGGACCGCCGATGCCGTAGTACTGCGTGGCGGCCGGCAACCGGCTGGCGAGGCCGTCGAGCAGCGACGCGGCGAGCAGGTCGCCGGACGGCTCGCCGGCCACCATCGCGACGCGCAGCGGACTGGGTTGCAACGTCATCGGTTAGCGGATGATGCCGCGCTGCGACGCTTCGACGAACGCGAGCAGCGTCTGCACCGGGGCGTCGCCGTCACCGCCGGCCGAACCGAGTTCCTTCAGTTGCACCTTCGCTTCTTCGAGCGACAGGCCGTTCTTGTACAGCACGCGATACGCGGTGCGCAGCACCGAGATCGCGTCGGCCGAGAAGCCGCGGCGACGCAGCCCTTCGACGTTGATGCCGTGCGGCTCGGCCTTGTTGCCCGCGGCGATCACATACGGCGGCACGTCCTGCACGAGCGCCGACGCGCCGCCGAGCATCGAATGCGCACCGATGCGCACGAACTGATGCACGCCCGACATGCCGCCGATGATCGCGTAGTCGCCGATCGTCACGTGACCGGCCATCTGCGCGTTGCTCGACAGGATCACGTTGTTGCCGACGTGGCAGTCGTGACCGATGTGCACGTAGGCCATGATCCAGTTGTCGTCGCCGAGCGTGGTGACGCCCGCGTCCTGCACCGTGCCGGTGTGGATCGTCGTGAACTCGCGGATCATGTTGCGGTTGCCGATCACGAGCCTGGTCGGCTCGTCCTGGTACTTCATGTCCTGCGGACGCCCGCCGACCGATGCGTAATGGCCGATGCGGTTGTCTTCGCCGAGCGTGGTATAGCCTTCGATCACGCTGTGCGAGCCGACCGTGCTGCGCGCACCGATCGTCACGTGTGCGCCGATCACCGCATAGGGCCCGACTTCGACGGATTCGTCCAGCTGCGCGCCCGCTTCGATGATCGCGGTGGGATGGATCCTGCTCATGCGTCCTCGCTTCTGATTCTGTTGCGTTGTGTGGATGGCCTTGCCGTCAGGGCCGCCGCGCGCGTGCCTTGCCGCGCCGCGACCTGCCCCGACGCGGGCTTTTACGCGTCTTTGTCCGTGTGGCGCACCGCGCACATCAGATCGGCTTCCGCCGCGACGACGCCATCCACTTCGGCGCGCGCCTTGAACTTCCAGATGCCGCGCATGTGACGCTCGAACGTGCAGTTCAGGATCAGCTGATCGCCCGGTTCCACCACGCGCTTGAAGCGCGCGTTGTCGATGCCGACGAACAGGTACAGCGTGTTCGACGGATCGCTCGGCTCTTCCGAGAACGTCAGCAGCGCCGCGGTCTGCGCGAGGGCTTCGAGGATCAGCACGCCTGGCATCACCGGCCGCGTCGGGAAATGTCCCTGAAAATACGGCTCATTGATCGACACGTTCTTCAACGCTTTGATGCTCTTGTGCGGTTCGAGTTCGAGCACCCGGTCGACTAGCAGGATCGGATAACGATGCGGCAGCAGCGTGAGAATCTTATGAATGTCGAGATTGATTTTTTCGGTGCTCATGGTGTTTCTGCTCACGCATTGACTGCGCGATGATGACTGCGGATGCTGGGTGCAGGTGGGTTGAAAACGCGCACGACCGGCGCCTCTGATGACCGGTGGTCGTGCCACCCGGTCACGGCCACCGGCTTTGCTTCACGATGCTCGACCACTATTTTACGCGGTGCGGATGGGTCGCCGGGATAACTGTCAGATCTTGTTGCCTGCGGGTTGACCTGCGGCGCCGTCAGTGGCATTGCCGGCTTTGTCGACGGTGGCGTTCTCCAGCGCTTTGATGCGATCGCGAAGCTTGTCGATATTGCGCAGCAGCGCGGCGCTTTTGTTCCAGTCCGCGTGGTTCACGGCCGGGAACGCGCTCGTGTACATGCCGGGCTTCAGCAGCGACTTCGACACGCCCGACTTTGCGGTGACGATCACGTAATCGGCGAGCGTCACGTGTCCGGCAATGCCGACCGCTCCGCCGATCATGCAATGACGGCCGATGGTCGTGCTGCCCGCGATGCCCGCGCAGCCCGCGATCACCGTGTAGGCGCCGACCTTGCAGTTGTGGCCGATCTGCACGAGGTTGTCGATCTTCACGCACTCCTCGATGATCGTGTCGGCCATCGCGCCGCGGTCGATCGTGGTGTTCGCGCCGATTTCGACGTCGTTCGCGATCGACACGCCGCCGACCTGCGGAATCTTGACCCAACTGCCGGTGCGTGCGTCGCCCTCGCCGACGAAGTCGGGCGCGAAGCCGAAGCCGTCCGAGCCGATCACCGCGCCCGCGTGGACGATCACGCGCTCGCCGAGCTTGCAGCCGTGGTACACGGTCACGTTCGGATACAGATGTGAGTTCGCCCCGACGCGGGTGCCGCGGCCGATTACGACGTTGGCGTCGAGCCGCGCGTGCTCGCCGATCACTGCGCCCGCTTCCACGGTGACACGCGGACCGATCACCGCGCTCGCGGCGACCTGGGCGGAAGGATCGATGGTTGCGCTCGGATGCACGCCGGGGACCGCTCTCGGCGCGGCCAGGTCGATGAAGGTTTGCGCGATGCGCGCAAAGTAAGCGTAGGGATTTGGCGTGACGATGAAGTTTCGAGCTTCGCGCGAGGCGAGCTTCGCGAGGTCGCCGGCATTGATCAGCACTGCGCCGGCGCGGGTCGTTTCGACCTGCGACAGATACTTCGGATTGGCGAGGAACGCCAACTGGTCCGGGCCGGCCTGGTCGAGCGGCGCAAGACTGCTCACGCGCTGCGCCCCGTTACCGACTACTTCACCGCCGAACCGCTGGACGATGTCCTCGAGCGTAAATGCCATGCCTATCCTGTCTCCAATGTCGACCAGAGTTGGCGCTTTAGCGCTTACTCTGGTCCCATTCAAATCATTGCGAGGGGCGCGCGCCGAGGCGTGCGGGGCGACCGCGCGCCGCCCTCAGTCGCCCTCATTGCCCTTAGTTGCCCTCAGTTGCCCGATGCCGCAAGTGCCTTCAGCACCTGGTCGGTGATATCGATGCGCGGGCTCACGTACACCGCTTCCTGGACGATCAGATCGTAGTGCTGCGTTTCGGCGATCTGCTTGATGACCTTGTTCGCGCGATCGAGCACCGCCGCGAGTTCCTCGTTGCGGCGCTGGTTCAGGTCTTCGCGGAACTCACGCTGCTTGCGTTGGAAGTCCGAGTCGAGCTGCGACAGATCGCGCTGCTTTTGCGCGCGATCGGTCGCCGACATTGTCGCGCCATTCTTGTCGAGTGCATCGGACATCGACTTGAGCTTTTGCGCCATGTCGGCGAGATCCTTGTCCCGCTTCGCGAATTCGGCCTCGAGCTTCAGCTGCGCGGCTTTCGCCGCCGCCGATTCGCGCAGGATGCGGTCGGAATTCACCGCGGCGATCCTCGCCTCCTGCGCGTGCGCCATGCCGACCCCGAGGGTCATTGCCAGCGCCAATGCGCACGCTACACGTTTCGAAAACATACCGGTTAGCAAAGTCATCCTCTCGATACTGTAGTTTGGCCGGGTCCGGCGCCGCAGCCGGCCGCCGGCAACGCCGGCCGCCGGGAACACCCGCCGCCCGATCAGAACGCCGTCCCGATCTGGAACTGGAACTTCTGGTACTGGTCGCCAGTGTGCTTCGTGAGCGGGAAGCCAAGGCTCAACTTGAGCGGGCCGATCGGCGAGATCCACGCGAGACCCACACCGTAGCCGTAACGCAGGCCATTTGCGCCGATGCTGTTACCTTCCGTTCCCCACACGTTACCGGCGTCGAGGAACGTGAACACACGCAGCGTGCGATCGTAGCCCGTGCCCGGCAGCGGGAACGTGAGCTCGATATTGCCGACGAGCAGCTTCGAGCCGCCGATCGGGTCGTTGGTCTTCGCGTCTCGCGGACCGAGCGAGCTCGGCTCGTAGCCGCGCACCGAACCGATACCGCCGGCGAAGTAGTTCTTGAAGATCGGATAAGGCTTGCCGCCGAGGCCGTTACCGTAGCCGCCCTGGAAGTTGAAGCCCAGCACGAAGCCACGCGCGAACGAGTAATAGTACTGCGCGTTGATGTCGGCCTTGTAGTACTGCGTGCCCCCGATCGGCGTGCCGTACTCGGCGTTCGCCTGCGTGAAGTAGCCGCGGCTCGGCACCAGCGCGCTGTCACGCGCGTCGCGCGACCAACCGACCGTCAGCGGTACGTTGTTCGACACGCGGCCGAACTGGTTCACGTAGTCGATATAGCTTTGCGGCGTATTCGAGTCGATGTCGAGCTGGTTCTGCTCGAAGCCGACGCCGAAAAACACCGTGTCGACTTCGGAGAACGGAATGCCGAACTTCAGGTCACCGCCAATCGTGACGATCTTGAAGCTCGAATCGGTCGAATAGTACAGCGGCTGGTACGTGCGGTAGTAGACGTCGGTGATCCGCTTGATGCCGTCCACCGTGAAGTACGGGTCGACCTGCGTGACCGTCAGCGTACGGTACGTCTTCGCGGTATTGATGTTCACCGAGAGGCTCGTGCCGGAGCCGAACACGTTGTCCTGCGAGATACCCGCCGACAGCACCACCTTGTCCGTCGATGAGAAGCCCGCGCCAAGCGTGATCGCGCCGGTCGGTTTTTCGGCGACCTTCACGTCGATGTCGACCTGGTCGGGCGTGCCTTCGACCGGCACCGTGGTCACGTCGACGTCGGTGAAGTAGCCGAGACGGTTGATACGGTCCTTCGACAGCGCGAGGCGGTTCGAATCGAACCACGAGCTTTCGAGCTGGCGCATTTCGCGGCGCACCACTTCGTCGCGCGTGCGCGTGTTGCCGACCACGTTGATGCGGCGCACGTACACGCGACGGCTCGGGTCGACCTGAAGCGTCAGGTCGACGGTGTGGTTGTTCTGGTCGATCTGCGGCTGTGCATTGACGGTCGCGAACGCGTAGCCGTACTCGCCGAGCTTGTCGACGATCGCCTTCGTGGTGGCCTGCAGCTTTTCGGCCGAGAAGCGGTCGCCCGGCTTGATCTTGATCAGCTTCTTCAGTTCCGCTTCGCGGTCGAGCAGATTGCCGGCGAGGCGGATGTTCGAAATCGTGTACGGCTGACCTTCATGCAGCGTGACCGTCAGGTACATGTCCTTCTTGTCCGGCGAAATCGACACCTGGGTCGATTCGATGCTGAACTCGAGATAGCCGCGGTTCAGGTAGTACGAGCGGACGTTCTCGAGGTCGCCGGTGAGCTTGTCTTTCGCGTACAGGTCGTTCTTCGTGTACCACGAGAACCAGTTCGGCGTGGACAGCTGCATTTCGTCGCGCAACGTGCCGGTGCTGAATGTCTTGTTGCCGATGAAGTTGATCTGACGGATCTTCGCGCTCGGACCTTCGGCCACCGAGAACAGGATGCCGACGCGGTTGCGGTCGATCGGCGTGATCGTCGTGGTGACTTCAGCCGCGTAAAAACCGCGCGTCAGATACTGGCGCTTCAGCTCCTGCTCGGCCTTGTCGACGAGGGCCTTGTCGTAGTAGCGGCCTTGCGACAGCCCGACCGCGCGCAGCGCCTTGATCAGGTTGTCCTTGTCGAACTCGTGGATACCGGCGAAGTCGATCGTGCCGATGGCCGGGCGCTCTTGCACCTGCACGATCACCACGTTGCCTTCGGTCGCGATCTTGACGTCGTTGAAGAAGCCCGTCGCGTACAGCGCGCGAATCGCTTCGGACGCCTTGTCGTCGGAAAAGGTATCGCCTTGCTTGATGGGCAGGTACGCGAACACCGTGCCCGGTTCGACGCGTTGCAATCCCTCAATGCGAATGTCTTGCACCACGAAGGGCGTCGTTGCGTGAGCAACCAGCCCATGCGCGGCGAACGCCGCGGCTACAACCGTCTTTGGACCAAAGCGATGAGGTTTGAACAACGTGCTTCCCCAGTATGTATAGCTGCATCAGGCCTGGCGGCCGCCCTCGTGAACGCCGCCGGACACTTTAAAAATGGATTAAACGAGCCAGATCGTTGAACAGCGCAATCGCCGACAACGCGACGATGCAGGCAAGCCCCGCCCTCTGAAAAACGAGTTGCCAGCGATCGGAGACAACTTTACCGGTCACAGCTTCAACCAAATAATATAACAGATGACCCCCATCCAATACCGGAATTGGTAGCAGGTTCAGCACGCCGAGGCTAATGCTGACAAGGGCCAGGAACGACAGAAACGCGGCAGGACCCAGACGTGCGCTCTTTCCCGCGTAGTCGGCGATCGTCACCGGACCGGACAGATTCTTCAGCGACGCCTCGCCGACGATCATCCGGCCGAACATCCTGACCGAGTACACCGCGAGATCCCAGGTACGGCGCGCGCCGAGGTGGAGGCTCTCGAGCGGCCCGTAGCGCACGTCGATCAACGGCACCTGGGTCGCCAGCTCCGCGCCGATGCGGCCGATCTGCTGCCCGCTCGCCGCATCGCGCTGCAGCTGCGGCACGATGGTGATTTCTTCGAGCGCGCCCGCCGCATGACCGCCACGGCCCCCGCGCTCCACCCGCAGCGTGACCGGCACGCCGGCGTGCGATTTTACAAAAGCGATGAAGGCCGAGGCATTATCGGTCGGCGTGCCGTTGATCGCGCGCAGTCGGTCGCCGGCGACGAGCCCCGCCTTTTGCGCGGCGCTGCCCGCCTGCACGCCCGCCACCGTCAGCTTGCCGCCGCCGGGCTCGAAGCCGAGGCGCGACATCAGATCGTCGTCGACGTCTTTCTCGCCGAGGCCGCGCAGGTCCATCGGAAAATCGGACGTGCCGTGCGCGTCTTTTGCACTGAGCACGATGCGCTGCTGATCGAACGCGGCGCCGAGCAGCTTCCAGCGCAGATCCGACCACGACCGCACCGGCTCGGTCTCATCGCTATGGCCGGTGCGCACACCGACGATGGTCTCGCCGCCCTCGAAGCCCGCCAGCGCGGCCGGCGTGTTCGGCGCGGGTGTCGCGATCACGGCGGCCGGTTCGGTCACGCCAGTTGCGAACACGAGCGCGAACAGCACGATCGCGAGCAGGAAATTCGCGACCGGACCGGCCGCGACGATCGCGAAGCGCCGCCACACCGACTGGCGGTTGAACGCATGCGGCAGATCCGCTTCGGGAATCGAACCGGGGCCGGTCTCGCGCTCGTCGAGCATCTTCACGTAGCCGCCGAGCGGCAGCGCGGCAATCGTCCACTCGGTGCCCGTCTTCGGACTGACCCACTGAACGAGCGGCTTGCCGAAGCCGATCGAGAAGCGCAGCACCTTCACGCCGCACAGACGCGCGACGCTGTAGTGCCCGTACTCGTGGACTACCACGAGTACGCCAATCGCAACCGCGAAAGCGAGCAGTTCGATCAGCAGATTCATAAACGCCTCACTGGACGGCGCGTTCCGTGCGACGGGCGCCGTCAGGCAGACGCGCGATGAATTCGGTAGCAGCTCGGCGCGCGGCGGCGTCCGCTTCGATGACGTCGTCGAGCGCGTGCGCGCTGCGGTTCGGCAACGCGTTCAGCACCGAGTCGACCGCCTCGGCAATCGCCATGAAGCCGATGCGGCGCGCGAGAAATGCCTCCACCGCGATCTCGTTCGCGGCGTTCAACGCCGCGCTCGCGACGCCGCCTTCCGCAAGCGCCTTCATGGCGAGCGCGAGGCACGGGAAGCGCGCGTAGTCGGGTTTTTCGAACGACAGCGACGCGATCTCCGCGAGATCGAGCTGCGCGACTCCGGAATCGACGCGATCCGGAAACGCGAGCGCGTGCGCGATCGGCGTGCGCATGTCGGGGTTGCCGAGCTGCGCGAGCACCGAACCGTCCGCGTACGACACCAGCGAATGAATCACGCTCTGCGGATGGATCAGCACCTCGATGCGCTCGCCGGGCAGGTTGAACAGCCAGTGCGCCTCGATCACTTCGAGGCCCTTGTTCATCATCGTGGCCGAGTCGACCGAGATCTTGCGGCCCATCACCCAGTTCGGATGCTTGCAGGCTTCGTCAGGCGTCACGTCGACGAGCGTGGCCGGTTCGCGCGTGCGGAACGGGCCGCCCGATGCGGTCAGGATGATCTTTGAAACGCCGCCATGCAGCGACGCTTCACGCGGCAGGCATTGGAAAATCGCGTTGTGTTCGCTGTCGACCGGCAGCAGCACCGCGCCGTGGTCGCGCACCGCGTCCATGAAGATCGCGCCGGACATCACCAGCGCTTCCTTGTTCGCGAGCAGGATACGCTTGCCGGCGCGCGCCGCGGCAAGGCTCGGCGCGAGACCGGCCGCGCCGACGATCGCCGCGACCACCGTGTCGCAGCCCTCGCTCTTCGCGACGTCGACGAGCGCCTGCGGCCCGTACGTGACCTCGGTCTTGCTGCCCGCTTCGCGCAGCTTCGCGGCGACCTTCGCGGCCGTGTCGGCGTCGCCGACCACCGCCACTTCGGGCGCGAACCGCAGGCATTGCCCGACGAGCTTGTCGCCGTTGCGATGCGCGCTCAGCGCGTAAATCGAAAACCGCTCGGGATGACGCGCGACCACGTCGAGCGTACTGTCTCCAATCGAGCCCGTAGAACCGAGCAATGTCAGACGTTTTTGCATATCTCTTTCTCTAGCCGAGCAGCAGCATGGCGAGCGGCAGCACCGGCAACAACGCGTCGATGCGATCGAGCACGCCGCCGTGCCCCGGCAACAGGCCGCTCGAGTCTTTGACGCCGGCCTGACGTTTCATCATCGATTCGAACAGATCACCGACCACGCTGAAAACCACCAGCAGGGTCAGCGCGAGCACCGTGCGCAGCGCACCCAGTTGCGCCAGCAGCGCAGAATACAGGGTCGGCTCGAACGCGTGCAAAAAGATCGCCGCGGCCGCGACGATCATGACCAGCAGCCAGCCGCCGATCGCCCCCTCCCAGGTTTTACCCGGACTGATCGCTGGCGCCAGCTTGTGCTTGCCAAATGCCTTCCCGGAGAAGTATGCGCCGATATCGGCGAGCCATACCAATAGCAGCAGCGACAGCACGAACGGCACACCCTGCATGCGCGCGGCGACGAGAGCATGCCAGCACGCGATGAAACCGACGATTCCGGCAAGAAACAGAAACGCGCGCCACGCGCCCTGCGCGAGCACGGGCTTACGCAGCAGCGCGAATGGACCGGCGATCACCCAGAAAATCGCCGCCGCCTGGAAGAACGGCCGCGCAGGCTCGGTGCCGATGCCCACCCGCGTACTGGTGACGAGTCCGAGCGCCGCGACGAGCGCGTACAGCACCGGACCCGCGCCACCGAGCTTCAGCAGGCGCGCCCACTCCCACGCGGCGAACACGACGACGAAAGCGATCAGCGCGCCGAATGCGCCGATAGGCGCGAACAGCGTGACAGGCAGGAACACTGCCAGCAACACGATCGCCGTGATGACACGGGTTTTTAGCATGGAAGCGAATCGACGTTCTGCGATTGCGGCTCGAGCTGAGCACTGGTGCGGCCGAAGCGGCGTTCCCGCTCCGTGTACGAAGCGATGGCGTGACCGAGCGCGTCGGCGTCGAAATCCGGCCAGAACGTGTCGGTGAAATAGAACTCGGTGTAGGCAAGCTGCCACAGCAGGAAGTTGCTGACGCGGCGCTCGCCGCCGGTGCGGATGAACAGGTCCGGCTCGGGTGCGTAGGCCATCGACAGGTGCTCGGCGAACGCGTCCTCGTTGACCTCGACCGGCTTGCCCGCCGCCGCTTGCTCGACGAGCTTGCGGGCGGCCTGCATGATGTCCCAGCGCCCGCCGTAGTTCGCGGCGATGGTCAGCGTGAGACGGGTGTTGCGCGCGGTCTTGGTTTCCGCGCGCTTGATCAGATCGCGGATCTTGTCGTCGAAACGCTCGAGATCGCCGACCACGCGCAAACGGATCCCGTTCGCGTGCAGCTTGCCGATCTCGCGCTCGAGCGCGGTGACGAACAGGCGCATCAGGAACGATACCTCTTCGTTCGGACGGCGCCAGTTCTCCGAGCTGAACGCGAACAGCGTCAGATATTCGACGCCCCGCCGCGCGCACGCCTCGACGGCCGCCCGCACCGCGTCGACGCCGCGCGTATGGCCCGCCACGCGGGGCAGACGCCGCTGCGTGGCCCAACGGCCGTTGCCATCCATGATGATCGCGATATGTCGCGGCACCGCGGCGACTTCAGGCACGCGCACGGTTGAGCTGGTATAGGTCATGGCCGTCGGGACAGTAATGCCAGTAAAGAAGTGGAAATCAGAAGGTGCTGAGCCGAACGGCGTCAGACCGTCATGATCTCGGCTTCTTTCGTTGTGACGAGCTTGTCGATTTCGGCGACGAACTTGTCCGTCAGCTTCTGGACGTCGTCACCGGCACGACGCTCGTCGTCTTCCGAGATTTCCTTGTCCTTGACGAGCTTCTTCAGTTGCTCGTTGGCGTCGCGGCGCAGGTTGCGCACGGCCACCTTGGCCGTTTCGGCTTCGCTGCGAACGACCTTGGTCAGCTCGCGGCGACGCTCTTCGGTCAACGCTGGCATCGGTACGCGGATCACATCGCCATGGGTAGCTGGGTTCAGACCGAGATCCGACTCGCGGATCGCCTTTTCGACGACCTGGACCATCTTCTTTTCCCACGGCTGCACGCCGATCGTGCGCGCGTCGATCAGCGTCAGGTTCGCGACCTGCGAAATCGGCACCGGCGAGCCATAGTAGTCGCACTGGATATGATCGAGCAGGCCCGTGTGCGCACGGCCCGTGCGGATCTTCGACAGGTCGTTCCTGAACGCGTCGATGGAGCGCTGCATCTTCTGTTCAGCGCCCTTCCTGATATCAGCCACAGACATTTTTAAACCTCCGAACCTTCAAAACGGTGCGAGCCGCCCGGCACGCGCGATGCGGCGGCCCGGGCTCGCGTCAAAGCCCACGTAATGTAAACGAAGTTTACACGTGGACGAGGGTGCCCTCGTCCTCACCTAGCACGATGCGCTTGAGCGCACCGGGTTTGACGATCGAAAACACGCGGATCGGCAGCTTCTGGTCGCGGCACAGAGCGAAAGCCGTCGCGTCCATCACCTGCAGATTGCGGCCGATTGCCTCATCGAAGCTGATCGTGCTGTAGCGGGTCGCGCTCGAATCCTTCTTCGGATCGGCCGAATAGACGCCGTCCACCTTGGTCGCCTTCAGCACCACCTCCGCGCCGATTTCCGCGCCGCGCAATGCAGCGGCCGTATCGGTCGTAAAGAACGGGTTGCCGGTGCCGGCCGCGAAGATCACGACCTTGCCTTCCTCGAGCTGGCGGATCGCGCGGGGCCGGATGTACGGCTCGACGACCTGGTCCATGCGCAGCGCCGATTGCACGCGCGCCTCGATGCCGGCGTGACGCATCGCGTCCTGCAGCGCCAGCGCGTTCATCATCGTGGCGAGCATACCCATGTAGTCGGCCGTTGCGCGGTCCATACCCGCCGCACCGCCCGCGACGCCGCGAAAAATATTGCCGCCGCCGATCACCACGGCCAGTTGCGTTCCGAGACGGACCACTTCGGCCACGTCCGCCACCATTCGTTCGATGGTTCCGCGATTGATGCCGAAGGCATCGTCGCCCATCAGAGCTTCACCGGAGAGTTTGAGCAGGACGCGTTTATAGGCAGTGGGCATAGGGGTATCCAGATCGCGCAGAACAGGGCAACAACAAGGGACTAATGTAGGGGTGAAATGCTGATTCGGGCAAGCACCGCCAAATTGGCGAACCCTGAGGTTCGCCAGCGGCGGCCGCGCGGCGAGGGTCAACTCGTGCGCGGCCTTGCGGCGCTGCCGACCGCGGCGAGGTCTTGCCTCGCCCCGGGTCCAAACGGTACGGCGGTGAAGCTTGGGTAGCGCTTATTGTTGCTTTGCAGCAGCGACCTGGGCGGCCACTTCCGCTGCGAAGTCGTCCTGCTTCTTCTCGATGCCTTCGCCGACCACGAACAGCGCGAACTTCTGCACGCTCGAGTTGCCCGCCTTCAGCATCTGCTCGATCGTCTGCTTGTCGTTCTTCACGAACGTCTGGTTCAGCAGCGACACTTCCTTCAGGTACTTCTGCACGGTGCCGTCGACCATCTTCGCGACGATTTCAGCCGGCTTGCCCGATTCGGCGGCCTTCTGTTCAGCGATGCTGCGTTCCTTGGCGATCAGGTCCGCCGGCACGTCGTCCGACGACAGTGAGACCGGCTTCATCGCGGCGATGTGCATCGCCACGTCCTTGCCGACCTGTTCGTCCGCGCCGGTGTACTCGACCAGCACGCCGATGCGCGTGCCGTGCAGGTACGCCGCCAGCTTGTTCGCGGTGTCGAAGCGCACGAAACGGCGGATCGACAGGTTTTCGCCGATCTTGCCGACCAGCGCGAGGCGCACTGCGTCGACGGTTTGGCCGTCGAGCGGCAGGGCTGACAGCGCCGCGACGTCAGCCGGGTTTTGCGTCGCGACGAGTTCGGCGATCTTCTTCGAGAACGCGAGGAAGTCGTCGTTCTTCGAGACGAAGTCGGTTTCGCAGTTCAGCTCGACGAGCGAACCAGCGTTGCCGTTGATGAACGATGCGACGACGCCTTCGGCCGTCACGCGCGATGCCGCCTTGCTCGCCTTGTTGCCGAGCTTCACGCGCAGCAGTTCTTCAGCGCGCGCCAGATCGCCGTCGGCTTCCGTCAGCGCCTTCTTGCATTCCATCATCGGCGCGTCGGTCTTCGCGCGCAGTTCTGCAACCATGCTTGCGGTAATTGCCGCCATCATTTGCTCCTTGAGTTCTGTCTGTCACACGCCGCCCGCATTTCGATGCCGGCGGCAGGAATTCGTTTCAGCGTTTTCGCGCATTTTTTGCGAGCGACGCGCCTCGCGTCGCCTCGAGCACTCTGCCAGATGCCCGTTACAACAACTGTCATAGACGTCGCGACTTAAAAAAAGGGGGCCTGTAGAAAGCCCCCTTTTATGCCGGACACTGGGCAGCCTTACGCTTCCGGGTTGACCTCGACGAACTCGTCGCCGTCGCCGCCACGCGCAGCCTGGACCACTTCGTTGACCGCGTTGGCACGGCCTTCGAGGATCGCATCGGCCACGCCAGCCGCGTACAGGGCGACGGCCTTGCTGGCGTCGTCGTTACCCGGGATCACGTAGTCCACACCTTCCGGCGAGTGGTTCGTATCGACCACGGCGATGACCGGAATGCCGAGCTTGTTTGCTTCGGTCACGGCAATCTTGTGGTAGCCGACGTCAACCACGAAGATCGCGTCCGGAATGCCGCCCATGTCCTTCACGCCGCCGATCGACTTCTGCAGCTTGGCCATTTCACGTTCGAACAGAAGCGCTTCCTTCTTGCTCATGCGCTCGGTTTCACCGGCTTCCAGCGCCGCTTCCATGTCCTTCAGGCGCTTGATCGAAACCTTCAGCGTCTTGAAGTTGGTCAGCATGCCGCCGAGCCAGCGCGCGTTCACGAACGGCATACCAGCGCGCTGCGCTTCCTGGGCGATCGTGTCACGCGATTGACGCTTCGTACCGACGAACAGGATCGTGCCGCGGTTCGATGCCAGCTGACGCGCGTACTTCAGCGCGTCGTTGTACATCGGCAGCGTCTTTTCGAGGTTGATGATGTGAATCTTGTTGCGATGACCGAAAATGAAGGGGGCCATCTTCGGGTTCCAGAAGCGGGTCTGGTGACCGAAGTGGACACCTGCTTCCAGCATTTGACGCATCGTAACTGCCATGAAATTCTCCACGAGGGTTGGGTCTTAAACCGGCCGCCGTATCGGCCGCGCCCGCCTCTACCTTGGCTGGAACGCGACGACACCCTGGGTGCGCCGGCTTGCGAATTGGTTGCCTGACACGACTTTCTCTCACTCACGACACCCAACAACCGGAGTGCCGCGAGAAGCCGCTCCGCCCAGCTGCCCTGCGCGAATTTGCGGACTCGCGAATAAAAGCGGGACTAGGATCGACTTAGCCAAAGATTATAGCACGCGACAACCGACTGACTCAACCGGCCCGACCACCGGCCGATGGTCCTACGCACGGGACCGCGCCGCCGGGCCCGAAGCCCGGCCTGGCGTCCTCTGGGCCGCCAATTTGCCGATTCTGGCGCTTTTCGCCCATTGCCGCCCGATCCAGCGCAACGACCCGGCCCCCACTGCTGTAAAATGGCTCGATTCCGCCACGCGCGGGGGGCATTAAGGATCGACCGGCATTCCGTGCCCGGCAGACGCCCCTCCGCCCGGCCACCGCAACACCCAGCAAGCCTTATCCAGCAAGGCTTCCGAGGAAACCATGGCTATCACCATCAAAAACGAAGACGATATCGCGAAGATGCGCGTCGCCTGCCGGCTCGCGAGCGAAGTGCTCGACTACGTCACGCCGTTCGTCAAGGCCGGCGTCACCACTGGCGAGCTCGACCGTCTGTGTCACGAATACATGCTGAAGGACCAGGGCACGGTCCCCGCGCCGCTGAATTACCAGCCACCCGGCTACCCGCCCTACCCGAAAGCCACCTGCATTTCCGTCAACGACGTGATCTGCCACGGCATACCGGGCGACAAGGCGCTCAAAACCGGCGACGCGCTGAACATCGACATCACCGTGATCAAGGACGGCTATTTCGGCGACACGAGCCGCATGTTCATCGTCGGCGAAGGGTCGATCATGGCAAAGCGCCTCGTGCAAGCCACTTTCGAATGCATGTGGCTCGGCATCGACCAGGTGCGACCCGGCGCGCATCTCGGGGACATCGGCTATGCGATCCAGAAGCACGCCGAAGGCCTCGGCTACAGCGTGGTGCGCGAATATTGCGGACACGGCATCGGCACCGTATTCCACGAAGATCCGCAGATCCTGCACTACGGTCGCCCCGGCACCGGGTTCGAACTGCAGGCCGGTATGATCTTCACGATCGAGCCGATGATCAACGCCGGCCGCCGTGACATCCGCACGATGCCCGACCAGTGGACCGTCAAGACCAAGGACCGCAGCCTGTCCGCGCAGTGGGAGCACACGGTGCTCGTCACCGAGACCGGCCACGACGTGCTGACCGTGTCGGCCGGCACGCCGGCGCGTCCGCCCGTGGTCGCGGCCACGGCCTGATCGATTCCGACCACACCGCCTTCCTGCCAATGAGTAGCGTTCCAGCCGTCGCCCCCTCCCATGCCTCGTCGCTCAAGGCGGATTACAAAGTGGCCAAAGCCCAGTTGCTGGAACGCTTCCGAACGGCCACCAACGTCGACGCGTTGATGGCCGCCCTCGCGCGCGCCACGGACCATTCGCTGCGCGCCGCCTGGGACACCTGCGAGCTGCCCGACGACCTCGCGCTGGTCGCGGTTGGCGGCTATGGGCGCGGCGAACTCGCGCCGCACTCCGACATCGACATCCTGGTGCTGTTGCCCGACGCGCGGCTCGAGCATCTGGACGCGCGCATCGAGCGCTTCATCAGTCTCGCGTGGGATCTCGGGCTGGAACTCGGCAGCAGCGTGCGCAGCGTGTCGCAATGCATCGAGGAAGCGGCCAACGACGTCACGGTGCGTACCTCGCTGCTGGAAGCGCGCCGCATCACCGGCAGCACCGCACTGTTCGACGATTTCGCCCGGCGCTACCGTGCGGCGCTCGACCCGAAGGCGTTCTTCCAGGCGAAGGTGCTCGAAATGCGCCAGCGTCACGCGAAGTTTCAGGACACGCCCTACGCGCTCGAGCCGAACATCAAGGAAAGCCCGGGCGGGCTGCGCGACCTGCAGCTGATCCTGTGGATCACACAGGCGGCCGGCTTCGGCAGCAGCTGGCGCGAACTCGAAGCACGCGGACTCATCACCGAGCGCGAGGCGCGCGAGCTGCGCCACAACGAAGGCTTTCTGAAGTCGCTGCGTGCGCGGCTGCACGTGATCGCCGGGCGCCGCCAGGACATCCTGGTGTTCGACCTGCAGACGCCGGTCGCGGAAAGCTTCGGCCTCAAGCCGACCGCGACCAAGCGCGCGAGCGAGCAGCTGATGCGCCGCTACTACTGGGCCGCGAAAGCGGTCACGCAACTCGCGACGATCCTGATCCAGAACATCGAGGCGCAGCTGTTTCCGAGCACGAGCGGCATCACGCGCGTGCTGTCGGATCGCTTCGTCGAAAAGCAGGGCATGCTCGAAATCGCCTCCGACGACGTGTTCCAGTGCGAGCCGAATGCGATCCTCGAGGCGTTCCTGCTATACCAGCGCACCCCCGGCGTGAAGGGACTGTCGGCGCGCACGCTGCGCGCGATCTACAACGCCCGCGACGTGATGGACCAGCACTGGCGGCGCGATCCGGAAAATCGCCGGCTCTTCATGGAAATCCTGAAGCAGCCGGCCGGTATCACGCATGCGTTCCGGTTGATGAACCAGACGAGCGTGCTCGGGCGTTATCTGCTGAATTTCCGGCGCATCGTCGGGCAGATGCAGCACGACCTGTACCACGTGTTCACGGTCGATCAGCACATCCTGATGGTGCTGCGCAATCTGCGCCGCTTCGCGGTCGCCGAGCATGCGCACGAATACCCGTTCTGCAGCCAGTTGATCGTCAACTTCGACCGGCCGTGGGTGCTGTACGTGGCCGCGCTGTTTCATGACATCGCGAAGGGCCGCGGCGGCGATCATTCCACGCTGGGCATGGCCGACGCACGGCGCTTCTGCCGCCAGCACGGCATCGAAGGCGAGGATGGCGAGCTGGTCGTGTGGCTCGTGCAGCAGCATCTGACGATGAGCCAGGTCGCGCAGAAGCAGGACACGAGCGACCCTGAAGTGATCAAGCGCTTCGCCGAGCTGGTCGGCACCGAGCGCCGCCTGACCGCGCTCTATCTGCTGACCGTCGCCGACATCCGCGGCACCAGCCCGAAGGTCTGGAACACGTGGAAAGGCAAGCTGCTCGAAGACCTCTACCGCACCACGCTCGCCGTGCTTGGCGGTGCCCAGCCGGACGAGCATTCCGAGCTGAAGTCGCGCCAGGAAGAGGCGCTCGCGCTGCTGCGTCTCGAAACCGTGCCGGAAGGCGCGCAACGGGCGCTGTGGGACAAGCTGGACGTCGGCTATTTCCTGCGCCACGACGCGGCGGACATCGCGTGGCAGACGCGCGTGCTGTACCGCCACGTCGAAACGCCGACGCCGCTCGTACGCGCGCGGCCGTCGCCGATCGGCGAGGCGCTGCAGGTGCTCGTCTACGTGAAGGACCAGCCCGATCTGTTCGCGGGCATCTGCGCGTATTTCGACCGCAACGGCCTGTCGGTGCTCGATGCGCGCGTCAGCACGACGCGCCACGGCTACGCGCTCGACAACTTCCTCGTCGCGCACACCGAAGAGGACGTGCACTATCGCGACATCGCCAATCTGGTCGAGCAGGAGCTGACCGCGCGCCTCGCGGGCCACGGCACCTTGCTGCCGGGACCGTCGAAGGGCCGGCTGTCACGGCTGTCGCGCACCTTCCCCATTACGCCGCGCGTCGACCTGCGGGCCGATGAGCGCGGCCAATACTACATCCTGTCCGTGTCGGCGAACGACCGGCCGGGCCTTCTTTATTCGATCGCGCGCGTGCTGGCTGAGCACCGGGTCGGCGTCGCCTCGGCGCGGATCAATACGCTCGGCGAACGCGTCGAGGACGTGTTTCTGCTCGAAGGACACAGCCTGTCGGACAACCGCCTGCAAATTCAGGTCGAGACCGAACTACTGCGCGCGATCGCAATGTGAGATTTCATGCGAATCAAATTAACAGCGAAGCATCCGCGGCCGGCGGCGTCCGAACGCGCCCCTGTCCGCCCCGGCAGCGCGTCGGCGCGTAAGCCGACCCGTCCAGCGCGGCCGAAGCCATTCGAGGCCGAGGCCGGCGCGAAGCGCGAAGGCGCGGCATCGACGGGTGGTGGCGCGAAGCGGCCGGTCGGTGCGAAGCCGGCGGGCGCCGGTGCACGCGCGCCGCGTGCCGAAGGGTCGGGCGTGCGCGAACGGGGCGCGGCTGCCGCGGGCGCACCGCGCCGCTTCGAAGGTGCGGCTCAGCGAGGCGAGCGCGGAGAACGCGCGCCGCGTCGTTTCGAGGGCAACGCTGAGCGTGGCGAACGGGCGCCTCGGCGCGAATTCGGCGAACGGACTGAACGCGCGCCGCGTCGTTTCGAAGGCAGCGCTGAGCGCGGTGAACGGGCGCCTCGGCGCGAATTCGGCGAACGGACTGAACGCGCGCCGCGTCGTCTCGAAGGCAGCGCTGAGCGTGGCGAACGCGGGCCTCGGCGCGATTTCGGCGAACGGACTGAACGCGCGCCGCGTCGTTTCGAAGGCAACGCTGAACGTGGCGAACGCGCTCCTCGACGCGAATTCGGCGAACGGACTGAACGCGCGCCGCGTCGTTTCGAAGGCAGCGCTGAGCGTGGCGAACGCGCTCCTCGACGCGAATTCGGCGAGCGTGCAGAACGCGCGCCGCGTCGTCTCGAAGGCAACGCTGAGCGTGGTGAACGCGCTCCTCGACGCGAATTCGGCGAACGGACTGAACGCGCGCCGCGTCGTTTCGAAGGCAGCGCTGAGCGTGGCGAACGCGCTCCTCGGCGCGAATTCGGCGAGCGTGCAGAACGCGCACCCCGTCGTTTCGAGGGCAATGCGGAGCGCGGCGAGCGCGCACCGCGCAGTTTTGGTGAGCGCGCACCGGGTCGCGACGCCGGCGAACGCCGTCCGTTCAGCGGTCCGCGTCCAGGCACAGGCAGGCCGTCGGAAGGCGGCGCGCGTGGCGATCGTCCGGTGCGCCGGGAGCGCGAGGCCGCCGACCGTCCGCGCTTCGGTAGCGATCGCGGTGAGCTGCAGGAGCGTCGCAGTGGCGATCGAGGCGCGCGCAGCGACAGCACCTCGCGCCGCTTCGAAAGCGAGCGTGGCGAGCGCAGCTTCGCGAAGCCGGCGAAAGGCGGCTACGGCGAACGCACCGAGCGTCGCGAGCGCCCTGCGCGCGGCTTCGACGACACGTTGCCGGCCGCGAACCGCCGCTTCGGCGACGACCGACCAGCCCGCGCCGCCAAGCCGCGAGCCTCGGCATCAGCAACCGCCCGCCCCGTCGACACCACCATCGACACCCCGCACCCGCCCCGCCGCGATCGCGAAGACGCGCCGGGCATGCTGCGTCTGTCGAAGCTGATGTCCAAGCTCGGCCTGTGCTCGCGTCGCGAGGCCGACGAATGGATCGAGAAAGGCTGGGTCATGGTCGACGGCGAGCGCATCGATACGCTCGGCACGAAGGTGTTCCCGGATCAGCGCATCGACATCGACCCGGCCGCCGAAGCCTTTCAGTCGAGCCAGGTGACCGTGATCGTTCACAAGCCGGTCGGGCTCGTGTCGGGCCAGGCGGAGGACGGCTATCAGCCGGCCATCACGCTCGTCACGCCGGAGAATCGCTGGGAAGGCGACCGTTCGGGGATCCCCTTCTCGGCGTCGCATCTACGCCAGCTCGCGCCGGCCGGGCGTCTCGACATCGATTCGACGGGCCTGCTCGTGCTGACGCAGGACGGCCGCGTCGCGAAGCAACTGATCGGCGGTCACTCGGACGTGGACAAGGAGTATCTGGTGCGCGTCGCCTACGGCGATCACACGGTCGACGTCGAAAGCCATTTCCCGGCCGAAAAACTCGCGCTGCTGCGCCACGGCCTGTCGCTCGACGACGTCGCGCTGAAGCCCGCGCAGGTCAGCTGGCAGAACGGCGAGCAGCTGCGTTTCGTGCTGCGCGAAGGCAAGAAGCGTCAGATTCGCCGCATGTGCGAACTGGTCGGTCTCGAGGTGGTGGGCCTGAAGCGCGTGCGCGTGGGCCAGGTGATGCTCGGCGCGCTGCCGCCGGGACAGTGGCGCTATCTGTCGGAAGGCGAGTCGTTCTGAGGTCCGTCCAATGTGCCTCCTTGCTGAGAGAGGGCGCATCGGCACAACAAAAAACCCACGCACTTTGGCGTGGGTTTTTTGTTGGCGGCAGCCGTGTCAGTCGTCGCTATTCGTATCGAGATCCGGGAACAGGACCTCCGTAAAGCCGAACTTCGAGAAATCGGTAATCCGCATCGGATACAGCTTGCCGATCAGATGATCGCATTCGTGCTGCACAACCCGTGCGTGAAAACCCTCGGCGACCCGGTCGATCGGATTGCCGAACTGGTCGAAGCCGTGATAACGGATCATCGAAAACCGGCTCACCACGCCGCGCAGCCCCGGCACCGACAGGCAACCTTCCCAGCTTTCTTCCATGTCCTGCGAGACCGGCGTGACGGTCGGGTTGATCAGCACCGTTTCGGGCACCGGCGGCGCGTCCGGATAGCGCTCGTTCGAACCGAAGCCGAAGATCACCACCTGCAGATCGACGCCGATCTGCGGCGCGGCGAGACCCGCGCCGTTCGCCGCGTGCATGGTCTCGAACATGTCTTCCACGAGCCGGTGCAGCTCGGGCGTGTCGAAGTGATCGACCGGCTCGGCGATTCGCAGCAGGCGCGGATCGCCCATCTTCAGAATGTCGTGAATCATCAGTGCCCCTCCAGGAGCTTGCGCATACCATCTTCGTCGAGTACGGGGATGCCGAGTTCCTCGGCCTTCGAAAGTTTGCTGCCCGCGTCGGCCCCCGCCACCACGTAACCGGTTTTCTTCGATACCGACCCCGCCACCTTCGCGCCGGCCGCCTCGAGCATATCCTTCGCGTCCTCGCGCGACAGGTTTGGCAGCGTACCGGTCAGCACGACCGTCTGCCCGGCCAGCACGCCCTGCGGCGCCTTCGGCGCTGGCGGCCCCTCGGGCCACGTGACCTTGCCCGGCGCGCGCAGCTGTTCGATCACCGTGCGGTTGTGGTCCTCGGCGAAGAACTGGTGGATCGATTCGGCGACGACCGGCCCCACGTCGTTGACTTCGAGCAGTTCCTCCAGCGACGCATCCATGATCGGATCGAGCGAGCCGAAGTGCTTCGCGAGATCCTTCGCGGTCGATTCGCCGACATGGCGAATCCCCAATGCGTAGATAAAGCGCGCGAGCGACGTGTGCCTGGCCTTGTCGAGCGAGTCGAGCAGGTTCTGCGCGGACTTTTCGGCGAAGCGGTCGAGTTCCGCGAGCGTCGTGAAGCCGAGATTGAACAGATCGGCCGGCGTGCGCACGAGGCTCTGTTCGACCAGTTGATCGATGATCTTCTCACCGAGGCCGTCGATATCGAGCGCGCGCCGCTGCGCGAAGTGCCACAACGCCTGCTTGCGCTGCGCCGGACAGAAGAGCCCGCCCGTGCAGCGCGCGATCGCCTCGTCGGGCAGCCGCTCGATCGCCGAACCGCACACCGGGCACTGCGTCGGCATCACGAACTCGCGCGCGTCGGCCGGACGACGCTCGAGCAGCGCGCTGACCACCTCCGGAATCACGTCGCCGGCGCGCCGCACGATCACCGTGTCGCCGATGCGGATGTCCTTGCGGCGCACTTCATCCTCGTTGTGCAAGGTCGCGTTCGTGACCGTCGCGCCGCCGACGAACACCGGTTCCAGCCGCGCGACCGGCGTGATCGCGCCGGTGCGGCCGACCTGCACGTCGATCGCAACGAGCTTCGTCAGCGCTTCCTGCGCGGGGAATTTGTGCGCGAGCGCGAAGCGCGGCGCGCGCGACACGAAACCGAGCGCATCCTGCTCGTCGCGCCGGTTGACCTTGTAGACCACGCCGTCGATGTCGTAGGGGAGCCTGTCGCGCTTCTCGCCGACCGCGTGGAAGAAGCCGAGCAGGCCTTCGGCGCCCTGCACGACCGCGCGCTCGCCATTGACCGGCAAGCCCATCTCCTTGTACCAGTCGAGCAGTTCGCTATGGGTGGCCGGCATCTCGATGCCTTCGAGCACGCCGATGCCATACGCGAAAAACGACAGCGGCCGCTGCGCGGTGATCTTCGAATCGAGCTGCCGCAAGCTGCCCGCCGCCGCGTTGCGCGGGTTCGCGAATTCGCGTTGTTCGGCGCTGCGCTGGCGTTCGTTCAGGCGCTCGAAATCGCGCTTGAACATCAGCACTTCGCCGCGCACGTCGAGCACGCGCGGCACGCGCTTACCCTTCAGCTTCAACGGAATCGAGCGGATCGTGCGGACGTTTTCGGTGACGTTCTCGCCAGTTGTGCCGTCACCGCGCGTGGAGGCCTGCACGAACACGCCGTCGGCGTAGCGCAGCGAGATCGCGAGGCCGTCGAATTTCAGCTCGGCCGCGTAGTCGACGGGAACCGGCGGCTCGCTCGCGTTGTTGCCGAGCGCGTCGCCGATGCGCTTGTCGAACGCGACGATGTCTTCGTCGGCGAAACCGTTGTTCAACGACAGCATCGGCAGATCGTGCACGACCGGCTCGAAACCGCTCGCGGCCTCGCCGCCGACGCGCTGCGTCGGCGAATCCGGCACGATCAGATCGGGATGCTCGGCCTCGATGCGCTCCAGCTCCTTGAACAGCTTGTCGTACTCGGCGTCCGGCAGGTCCGGTTGATCGAGCACGTAATACGCGTAGTTCGCGCGTTCGAGTTCCGCGCGCAACCACACGGCCCGCTCGGCCGGAGCGCTGGTTGCGGAAGGAGGGACGGAGGATCGGGCCATGCTGTCGGAAGCTTCTCGAGAAGAAAGTCGGACATCGGATTATCGCAGGAAGCGTGCCCCTTTACATCGCTGAATCGGGGCGGGCCGCGCTGCGACGCAAGCCGGAAACGACGACGGCCGCACATCGTGCGGCCGTCGTCAAAACGCGTAGAACGCTGCAAAAGGCTTACTGGCTGAACAGGCGCCGCGTGGCCGGCGAACCCGCCGGAATACCCGCCTGTTCGAGCTTCGCGTACAGCGTCATCAACTGTTTTTCGATCGCGAGCAGCGCGCTTTCCGGCAGCGGCCGGCGACCGTCGTCGACCACGCGTCCGCCGATGCGCTCGGCCAGCGACTTCGCGTAATCGCACATCAGCCGGAACGGCAGGATGTCTTCGTCGGCGACCGGCACGTCGAGCACCAGCGTGATCATCTCGCCGCCTTTGTACGTGAGGTCGTCGCGCAGGAAGTTGGTGTCGCCGAATTGCAGCATAAACACCGGGCTTTGCCGCGAGTCGAGCTTGACGAAGCGCGTGCCGTCGCGCGACAGCAGCAGACCGTCCTGCGATGCGACCGCCTGCACGTAGTTGGCCGACCACGGCGCGCCGTCCGACAGCACGTTGATCGACAACTGCGCGTCGCACTGGGCGGCAAAGCCGTCGAGCTCGCGCGCCATCGCGACGGTTTCGAGCATGTCGGGGAATTCCGGCGCCGCGTCGAGCGCATCGGCGAACTGCTGTACGCCGGTCACGAACTCGGAAAATTCGAGCTCGTTCAGCGCGCCGCTACGGTTCGCGAGCTGCGCGGCCGCGCGCAGCTCTTCATAGCGCGTGCCGTTCTGCAGCAGCTCCCACGAGCCGCCGCCTTCGGGTTTGCCTTCGATGTGCACGGGCTTGCTGCCCGCCCGACGCAAGCGCTGCGCGAGCGGAAGCACCTTGTCGCCGGCCACGGGGCCGTTCAGCCGGATCGGCACGATACAGTCGATGCGTCGATCGACGATCGCGGGCGGCGCCGACGAAATCGTCGTGGCGGCCGGCAGGATCGGTTCGACCCGCTCGTGCCCGGCGGACGCGGGCTGGGCCGCGGGCGCTTCGGCCGCGGGCCGCTTCGCGTGCGCGCCCGGCGCCGCCGCAGGTTCGCCTTCGCCCACGGTATCGGCGTCCGCCGCTGGATACCCGTTCGGCGACGTCATCTCGGCCTGGATATCGGCCGGTGTATCGAGCGGTGCGGCGCCCGCGCCGAACGTCGGCTCGACGCGCGCCGCGGTCGGGTCCGCGGCCGCCTCGGCGCTCACGTTCGGCTCGCGCCGCGTGGTCGGCCGGGCCGGCTCGATGAACGGGCTCTGCTCCTCATGCTCGTCCCGCGCAAAGCTCTCGGCGGTGTCGGCCGGCATCGGCCGCGGCATCTTGCGGCGCACCTTCGCGCCCTGCCACGCGTTGTACACGACCACGCCCCCCACCACCACGGCACCCGCGCCGATCAAACCGAGTGTCAACTCGTCCATGCATGCTCCATCAGCAATTCTTCTATCCGCGCGGGCCTGTCGTCCGCTCCACGTACCGCGCGGCGCTCATCGAGGCCGCTGCGCTGGATGCGGATGCCCGCGAAGGCGTTAACTCAAACGATATTCTGGGCGAAACCCGCCGCCGTTTCCATGTCGACCGCGACGATCCGCGAGACGCCCTGCTCCTGCATCGTCACGCCGATCAGCTGCTGCGCCATCTCCATCGCGATCTTGTTGTGCGAAATGAACAGGAACTGGGTTTTGTCGGACATCGCCCGTACCAGATTCGCGAAACGCTCGGTGTTGGCGTCGTCGAGCGGTGCGTCCACTTCGTCGAGCAGACAGAACGGCGCGGGATTCAGCTGGAACATCGCGAACACGAGCGCGGTCGCGGTCAGCGCTTTCTCGCCGCCCGACAGCAGGTGAATCGTCGAATTCTTCTTGCCCGGCGGTTGCGCCATCACCTGCACGCCGGCGTCGAGAATTTCGTCGCCGGTCATGATCAGCTTCGCCTGGCCGCCGCCAAAGAGACGCGGGAACAGCTCGCCGAAATGACGGTTCACTTCGTCGAACGTACTTTGCAGCAGCGTGCGCGTTTCGGCGTCGATCTTGCGGATTGCGTCTTCGAGCGTTTCGATCGCGCTCGTCAGGTCGGCCGACTGCGAATCGAGGAAGCTTTTGCGCTCGGTCGCGGCCTTCAGCTCGTCGAGCGCGGCCATGTTGACCGGCCCGAGCGCGGTGATCGCGTTGTTGATGCGCGTGACTTCGCCCTGCAGGTACGACGGCTTCATGTCCGCCGTCAGCTTGGCTTGCAGTTCGGCTTCATCGACACCGGCCGCGGCCAGCTGCTCGACGAACTGCTCGCCGCTGATGCGCGCGGCCTGCTCCTTCAACTGCAATTCATTGATGCGGTCGCGCAGCGGCTGCAGGGCGCGCTCGGCGGTGAGGCGCGTTTCGTCGGCCGAGCGCAGCTTCGCGGTCAGGTCGTCGAGCTCGACGCGCGCGGCGCGCAGCGCCTCTTCTTTCACGGCGCGGATGTCGAGCGCGTCCTGCAGCCCGGTGTGCGCGGTCTGCTCGTTGATCGTTTCCAGTTCGGCGCGCGCGTCTTCGAGCGCACCCGCGACGCGCTCGCTCTGCTCGTGCGCGACCTGGATGCTGCGCTTCAATTCGTCGATGCGGTTCGCCATGTTGCGCGCGGCGAAGCGCGCGTCGGTAGCGGCGCGGTCGAGCTCGCGTGCTTCGCCGCGGGCGGTCGTCAGTTCTTCGTCGAGCGCTTCGAACGCGAGCTGGTGATCTTCGAAGCGCGCCTGCAGTTCGGCGAGCTCGCCGTCGTGACGCTCGAAGTTCGCTTCCGACTCGGCGCGCAGCGCCCGCTGCTCGTCGATCTGCGCGGCGATCTCTTCGAGTTCCTCGCGAATCTGCGTGCTGCGCTGCGTGTAGCGTTCGTGTGCCTGGGTGAGCCTCAGCACGTCCATCTGCAACGCGTGCACCCGCTGCGTCGCGCGTTCGGCCTGCTGGCGCAGCTCGGCGAGCGCCTGCGCGGCTTGCGTGTGCGCGGCTTCGGCGCGGATCGCGGCGGCCTTCGCCTCGTCGGCGAGCAATGCCTGTGCGCGCACCTGGCGGCCGAGGTTTTCGATTTCCTGCTGACGCGCGAGCATGCCGGCCTGTTCGGAATCGGCCGCATACAGCTGTACGCCGACGCGCGTGACCACGTGCCCCGCCTTGACGACGAACGCGCCGCCCTCGGGCAGCTGCGCGCGCATCGAAAGCGCCTGCTGCAGATCGTCGGCGACGAAGGCGAGGCCGAGCCAGTCGGTCAGCACCGCGCGGATACCCGCGTCCTCGATGCGCACGAGCGACAGCAGCGAGCGCAGCGCGCCCGCCGCCGGGGCAGGCTGACCAGCCGCGGGCGGCGCGTAGAACGCGAGCTTGGCCGGTGGCGCGTCGGTTGCGAACGCCTTGACCCAGTCGAGATTCGACACTTCGAGCGCGGCGAGGCGCTCGCGCAGCACCGCTTCGAGCGCGGTTTCCCAACCGGCCTCGACATGCAGTTTCTTCCACAAACGCGGCAGGCTGCCCAGCTCGTGCTTGTCGAGCCACGGCTGGATCTTGCCTTCGGTCTGCACGTTTTCCTGCAACTGCCTGAGCGCGGCGAGGCGCGCGTCGAGCTGATGGATCTGCGCGCTTTCGGCCTGCACGCGCTCCTGCGCGGCGCGGCGTTCACCGTCGAGCCGCGGCAGTGTTTCCTGCGCGTCGGCGAGGCGGCCCTGCGCGTCGCGAAGGATTTCCTCGTGCTCGGCGAGCTGCACGCGCAATTCTTCGAGCTGCGCCTCGTCGGGCGCGTCGAGGCCACCCTCTTCCGATTTCAGCCGCTCATGGCGCTGCTGCAGCTGCTGCAACTGCTGATCGGCATTGCGCTGATGCGCGGCTTCGAGCTTCAGCGCCTGCTCGGTCTGCGCGATGCCGCCGCGCTCGGTGTTCAGTTCCGCCTGAGCGTCGCGCCAGCGCGCTTCGAGGGCGGGCAGCGCATCGTGCTTCGCGGCGGCGTCCTGTTCGGCGAGCACGGCTTTTTCTTCAGCGACGGCCAGTTGCTCTTCAGCGTCGGCGATATCGTCCTGCGCCTTGTCGGCCTGCGATTGCCACTGCTCGCGCTGCGCGGTCAGCGCGGCGATCTGCGCCTGCACGCGGTTGCGCGATTCGACGATGAAGCGGATCTCGGCTTCCAGCCGGCTCACTTCCGCGTTCGCCTCGTACAGCGCGCCCTGCGCGCCTTGCATCGCGTCGCTCGCCGAATAGTGCGCGACGCGCAGCGTTTCGAGTTCCGCCTCGACTTCGCGCAGCTTCGCGGTTTGCGCCTCGAGGTCGATCTGCGCCTGCTCGATCGCGCGTTGCTGGCGCTGCTGCTCGCCGGCTGCCTCGTTCTTGCGCAGCAACCACAGCAGACGCTGCTTTTCCTCGCCGTCGCTTTGCAGCTCGCGATAACGGGTCGCGACGACCGCCTGCCCCTCGAGCTTCTCGAGATTCGTGCCGAGCTCGCGGACGATGTCCTCGACGCGCGTCAGGTTCTCGCGCGTGTCGTGCAGACGGTTCTCGGTCTCGCGGCGGCGCTCCTTGTACTTCGACACGCCGGCGGCTTCTTCGAGGAACACGCGCAGCTCTTCGGGCTTCGCCTCGATCAGCCGCGCGATCATGCCCTGCCCGATGATCGCGTACGCACGCGGCCCGAGGCCGGTGCCGAGGAAGATGTCCTGGATGTCGCGGCGCCGCGCCGGCAGATTGTTGATGTAGTAGCTCGACGTGCCGTCGCGCGTCAGCACGCGCTTCACGGCGATCTCCGCATACTGGCCCCACTGGCCGGCGGCGCGGCCGTCCGCGTTGTCGAACACGAGTTCGACGCTCGCGCGGCTGCCGGGCTTGCGGGCGGTCGAGCCGTTGAAGATCACGTCCTGCATCGACTCGCCGCGCAATTCAGAGGCGCGCGATTCGCCGAGCACCCAGCGCACGGCGTCGATGATGTTGGATTTGCCGCACCCGTTCGGACCGACCACGCCAACCAACTGGCCTGGGACCTGGAAATGCGTGGGATCGACGAAGGATTTGAAACCAGCGAGTTTGATCGAGGTGAGCCGCACGGCGATTTCGCTGTTTGAAAAGAGAGAGTGATAGGTGGCTCGCGAGGTTGCGCCAGTCGTTCACCGCCGCAGCGGGACGGCCCCGCGCAACCTCGCGAGCCTTCGCAATTTGGTTGCCGGCTGCATGCGCTCATGCATATCTGAGGCACACACAGATACGCATGCGCCGGCTAATGAGGGGGAATCATACCATCGCGCGTGGACGATTCTTACCGCCCTTTCGGCGGTCGTCACTGTCGCCGTCAGGGCCGTGTTCGTCACCGCGTTGGTCGCCGCGTTTGCTACCGCATTGACCACCGCGTCCATCGTCGCCGCCGGGCCCCTCCGTGTCCCCGATGGCGGGATCGGGCGGCGCCAATTTCGTCCGATGCACCCAGCTCGACAAGGCCGACGCGAGCACGATGCACGCGCCGCCGGCCCATTCGCGCGGGCCCGGTACTTCGCCGGCGAACAGCCACGCCGACAGCGCCGTCACGACGAGTTCGAACAGCATGATGATCGACGCGCGATTGGCCCGCACGCGCGAGAGCCCGTATTGCACGAGCATGTTGTTCGACGCGAGCAGCAGACCGAGACCGAGCACCAGCAGCGCCGCCGTGCCCAGCTGCGCGCCGACGGGCGGCGCGGGCATCGGCTCGAACAGCGACGCGAGCGCGCCGAACAGCGCCGCGCCGCCGAAGATCACCGCGGTGCGCATTTCGGGCTTCATGTCCGGCAGCACGCGGCTCGTCTTCAGGATCAGCACGTTGCTCATCGCGAAGCCCATGCCGCCGGCGAGCCCGGCCCATTCGGCGGGATTGCCCGGTACCGGAATGCCGAGACGCGGCGACCATAGCATCGTCATCGCGCCCGCGAGCGACAGCGCGGCCAGCGCCGCGCCCGACCACGTGAGCCGCTCGTGCAGGATGAAATGCGCGAACAGCGCGGTCCACGCGGGCGTCAGATAGAACAGCAGCAGCACGCGCATCACCTGACCGTGGATCGCGCCCCACACGAAGCCGAGATTCGTGACGCCCGCGGCGAGCGCGAGCGCCGGCAGCAGCCAGTGCCACCGCACGGTCTTCAGCGCGCCATTCCGCACGAGCAGCACGAACAGGCAGCCGGTGCCGCTCGTGAGCGCGCTCGCGGCGGTGCCGGTCACCCCGAGCGCGGCCAGCATCCGCAGCGGATACCAGACCATCCCCCAGACCGACGCGCCCAGCATGATCGCGAGCGTCGGCCAGCCGTTGCGAAGCCAGTTGGTCATGGGGCGGGACTCCGACGGGCGTCGTGGGCGGGTCGTATGAGGGTCCAGCCGGCCGTCTCCTGAACTGCTGCGTACATTGCTGCTCCTGCGTATTCTTTTACGCGAACCGTGGCGGATTTCGGGCCGTTCCCGCCGCGGCGCCCCGGTGTGCCGCCTCGCGGATTGCTCCCGCGCCGCGCGCCCGGCTCCCGCCTGGTCCGCGGGCGCGCCACGCTATAATCGTCCGTTCGCCGCCGCCCGCCGGCGCGCGTGCCCGGTTGTCCCGCCATTCGTCCGCGTCCATCCCGATCAGGCCATTTCGTCCGTGAATCCGCTACTCGACTCCCTTCAGCCCTATCCGTTCGAAAAGCTGCGCCTGCTTTTCAAGGACGTCACGCCGCCGGCCGGCCTTGCGCACATCAGCTTCGGCATCGGCGAGCCGAAACATCCAACCCCGCCGCTGATCCGCGACGCCGTCATCGATTCGCTCGGCGGCCTCGCCGCGTACCCGGCCACGCTCGGCTCGGCGCCGCTGCGCGAGTCGATCGCGAAATGGATCGCGCAACGCTACGACCTGCCGCCGCTCGATCCGCTGACCGAGGTGCTGCCGGTGGCGGGCTCGCGCGAGGCGCTGTTCGCGCTCGCGCAGACGGTGCTCAATCCGCGCCGCGATGCTGACGGCGAGCCTGCGATCGTACTCTGTCCGAACCCGTTCTACCAAATCTACGAAGGCGCGGCGCTGCTCGGCGGCGCGCAGCCGTACTTCGTCAACAGCGACCCGGCGCGCAACTTCGCGTGCGACTACTCGGCGGTGCCCGCCGACGTGTGGGCCCGCACGCAACTGCTGTACGTCTGCTCGCCGGGCAACCCGACCGGCGCCGTGCTCACGCTCGACGACTGGCGCGAGCTGTTCGCGCTGTCGGACCGCTACGGCTTCGTGATCGCGTCGGACGAGTGCTACTCGGAAATCTATTTCGACGAGTCGAAGCCGCCGCTCGGCGGCCTCGAAGCCGCGCACAAGCTCGGACGCGGTTTCGAGCGCCTCGTGATGCTGTCGAGCCTGTCGAAGCGCTCGAACGTGCCGGGCATGCGCTCGGGCTTCGTCGCCGGCGACGCCGCGATTCTCAAGGCATTCCTGCTGTACCGCACGTACCACGGCACGGCGCTCTCGACCGTGTTCCAGAGCGCGAGCGTGGTCGCCTGGAGCGACGAAACGCACGTGCGCGAGAACCGCGCCAGGTACCTGCGGAAGTTCGCGACCGTCACGCCGATGCTCGCCGACGTGCTCGACGTGCGCCTGCCCGACGCCGCGTTCTACCTGTGGGCCAACGTCGAGCGCACCGGCCTCACGGACACCGAGTTCGCCCAGCGCCTCCACGCCGACTATAATGTGACGGTTCTGCCGGGCTCGTTCCTCGCGCGCACCGCGCACGGCGTGAACCCCGGCCGCAATTTCGTGCGCCTCGCGCTCGTCGCCGACGTCGACGAATGCACGGCGGGCGCGCAGCGGATCGTCGAATTCTGCCGCTCGCTCAGTGTCAACTGAGTGCAGCTTGAGCTACACGGCATCCCCTTCTTCAGACTTCAACCCTTCAGATAATCACGCCTATGTCGCAACAACTTCAGAGCATCATCGATACCGCCTGGGACAACCGCGCCGAACTGTCGCCGAAAGCCGCGCCGGCAGAAGTGCGCGAAGCCGTCGCCCATGCGATCGAGCAACTCGATAAGGGCGCGCTGCGCGTCGCCGAAAAGAAGGACGGCGACTGGGTCGTCAACCAGTGGCTGAAGAAGGCCGTGCTGCTGTCGTTCCGTCTGGAAGACAACGCGCCGATGCCGGCCGGCGGCTACAGCCAGTTCTACGACAAGGTGCCGTCGAAGTTCGCGAACTACACCGCTGAAGACTTCGCCGCCGGCGGCTTCCGCGTGGTGCCGCCCGCGATCGCGCGCCGCGGCTCGTTCATCGCGAAGAACGTCGTGCTGATGCCGTCGTACACCAACATCGGCGCGTACGTCGACGAAGGCACGATGGTCGACACGTGGGCCACCGTCGGCTCGTGCGCGCAGATCGGCAAGAACGTGCACCTGTCGGGCGGCGTCGGCATCGGCGGCGTGCTGGAGCCGCTGCAGGCCAACCCGGTCATCATCGAAGACAACTGCTTCATCGGCGCGCGCTCGGAAGTCGTCGAAGGCGTGATCGTCGAGGAAAACTCGGTGATCTCGATGGGCGTGTACCTCGGCCAGAGCACCAGGATTTACGACCGCGAAACCGGCGCAGTCACGTACGGCCGCATTCCGGCGGGATCGGTCGTGGTGGCGGGCAACCTGCCGTCGAAGGACGGCACGCACAGCCTGTACTGCGCGGTCATCGTCAAGAAGGTCGACGCGAAGACGCGCGCGAAGGTCGGCCTGAACGAGTTGCTGCGAGGCGATTGATGGCGCGCGGCACCAAAACCGTCGTCTACGGCATTCCGAACTGCGACACCGTGAAGAAGGCCCGTGTGTGGCTCGAAGAGCACGGCGTCGAGTTCGAGTTCCACGACTTCAAGAAGGCCGGCGTGACCGAGCCGCTCGTGCAGGACTGGCTCAAGGACGTCAAGCTCGAGGCGTTGCTGAACCGCCGCGGCACGACGTGGCGCGCGCTGTCCGACGACATGAAGGCGGCCGCGGAAACGCAGCCGGGCGCGATCGCGCTGATGATCCACAAGCCGTCGGTGATCAAGCGGCCGGTGCTGGTCGTGAACGGGCGGGTGAAGTCGCTCGGCTTTTCGGCGGACGAGTACGCGGCGCTGTTTGTCTGAGCGCGGCGCTGAAGCGCCAGGCTCGAGCACGAGGTAGCCGAACGCGCGGCCTCGCGCCGCGTCGTTCAAAGGCGGTTGCCGGCTGCGGTGCCTCACCGCGAGCCGGCATTTTTTCATTTCAAAGTGGCTTGTACTGAATCCATGTCCGGCACCCTCGCCCTTACCGAACAACTGATCGCGCGCGCGTCCGTCACGCCCGACGATCAGCATTGCCAGCGTCTCCTGATCGAGCGCCTCGCCGCGCTCGGCTTCGAGCACGAGACGATCGAATCCAACGGCGTGACCAACCTGTGGGCCGTCAAACGCGGCGTCGACGGCACGCAAGGCAAGCTGCTCGCGTTCGCCGGCCACACCGATGTGGTACCGACCGGCCCGCTCGAACAGTGGCGCTCGGCGCCGTTCGAGCCGACCCACCGCGACGGCAAGCTGTACGGCCGCGGCGCGGCGGACATGAAGGCGTCGATCGCCGGCTTCGTCGTCGCGAGCGAGGAGTTCGTCGCCGCGCACCCCGAGCACCGCGGCTCGATCGCGTTCCTGATCACGAGCGACGAGGAAGGCCCCGCCACCGACGGCACCGTCAAGGTCGTCGAAGCATTGCAGCAGCGCGGTGAGCGCATGGACTACTGCATCGTCGGCGAGCCGACCTCGAGCGAGCGTTTCGGCGACATGGTCAAGAACGGCCGGCGCGGCTCGATGTCGGGCAAGCTGATCGTCAAGGGCGTGCAGGGCCATATCGCCTACCCGCATCTGGCGAAGAATCCGGTGCACCTGCTGGCGCCAGCGCTCGCCGAACTCGTCGCCGAGCGCTGGGACGAAGGCAACGAATATTTCCCGCCGACCACCTGGCAGGTGTCGAACCTCCACAGCGGCGCCGGCGCGACCAACGTGATCCCCGGCCACGCGGACGTGATGTTCAACTTCCGCTTCTCGACCGCGAGCACCGTCGAAGGACTGCAAAAGCGCGTGCATGCGATTCTCGACAAACACGGCCTTGAATACGAACTGCAATGGACCGTGAGCGGCCTGCCATTTCTCACCCCGAGCGGCGAGCTGTCGAGCGCGCTCGCGCAGGCGATCAAGGACGAAACCAGCGTGGACACCGAACTGTCGACCACCGGCGGCACGTCGGACGGCCGCTTCATCGCGCGCATCTGCAAGCAGGTGATCGAGTTCGGTCCGCTGAACGCGAGCATCCACAAGATCGACGAACATATCGAAGTCGCCCATATCGAGCCGCTGAAGAACGTGTATCGCCGCGTGCTCGAACAACTGATCGCGTAACCTGGAACTTTGCGATGACGCTTCCTTTTTGCACCGTCCGCGACCTGCTGCGTTATGCAGTGTCGCGTTTTAGCGAGGCCAAACTGTCGTTCGGCCACGGCTCGGCCAATGCCTACGACGAAGCCGCCTATCTGATCCTGCACACGCTGCATTTGCCGCTCGACCTGCTCGAACCGTTTCTCGACGCGCGCCTGACCACGGCCGAAATCGAGGCGGTGCTGAAAGTGATCGAGCGACGCGCCGCCGAACGCGTGCCGGCCGCGTACATCACGCAGGAAGCGTGGATGCACGGCTATCGCTTTTACGTCGACGAGCGCGTGATCGTGCCGCGCTCGTTCATCGGCGAGCTGCTGCAGGACGGCCTGCAGCCGTACGTCGAGGACCCCGAGCAGGTCGGCGCGGTGCTCGAACTGTGCACCGGCTCCGGGTGCCTCGCGATCCTCGCCGCCCACGCGTTCCCGAACGCCGACGTCGACGCGGTCGATCTGTCCGCGCCCGCGCTCGAAGTCGCGACGCGCAATGTGCTGGACTACCACCTCGACGAGCGCATCGCGCTGTTCGAAGGCGATCTGTATGCGCCGCTCGCCGAGCGCCGCTACGATGTGATCATCAGCAATCCGCCGTACGTGAACGCCACGTCGATGCAGGAGCTGCCGGCCGAATACAAGCACGAGCCGGAGATGGCGCTCGCCGGTGGCGCGGACGGCATGGACATTGTGCGACGGATCATTGCCGACGCGCGCAACTGGCTGACCGAAGACGGCGTGCTCGTCATCGAGATCGGCAACGAACGCGAGCACGTCGAGGCGGCGTTCGGCGGTCTCGACCTCGTGTGGCTGTCGACCAGCGCCGGCGACGACAACGTGTTTCTGATCCAGGCCAGCGACTTGCCGGTCTGAGTCCGGCATGCTGACTGTTTGATCGTCGTTTCAAGCGCGTTTCTCAGGCAGGGTCACGAGCAATCGCCGCGACAGCGCGTGGCCTTGCCCGCAACCGCAGCCTGAGCCCGTTGCCCGACGCGTTCGCCGCAGACCACGGAGCGAGCCCGTGCCCGCCTCCGTTTCCTGAACCACGGCGCTTCGCCAACTGTTCGCGAGCTTATGTCATTCGACCTGCTTCACGTCGGCACGCTGGTTGCTGTTGCCCACATTCTCGGCATCATCGCGGCCGCTCACGCGATTCTCCATACCCGCACCTCGCAAGGGGCGATCGCGTGGGCCGTGTCGCTGGTCGCGATGCCTTATCTGACGCTCATACCCTACCTGTTCCTTGGCCGCAGCAAGTTCGCCGGCTACGCGGACGCGCGCCGCGTCGAGAACGAGCTGCTGCGCACGCGCGCGCATCCGCTGGAGTGGGACACGCAGGCGTCGTCGGCCGGGGTGCCGACGCAGCAGCTCGGCTCGCGGCTCGTGCAGTCGCTGACGCGCCTCGGCGGCATGCCGTTCCTGCCCGGCAATACCGTGCGCACGCTGGTCAACGGCACGGCGACTTTCGAGGCGATCTTCGAGGCGATCGAGAACGCGCGCCGCTATGTGATCGTGCAATTCTTCATCGTGCGCGACGACGCGCTCGGCGACATGCTGAAGGACGCGCTGATCGCCAAAGCCAAACAGGGCGTGCGGGTCTACTTCCTGTATGACAGTATCGGCAGCTTCGATCTGCCGCACCGCTACGTCGCGGCGCTGCGCGCCGCCGGCATCGAGATGCAGCCGTTCGCGACGAACCGCCTCTTCGTCAACCGTCTGCAACTGAATTTCCGCAATCACCGCAAGATCGTGGCGGTCGACGGCGAGCGCGCGTTTGTCGGCGGTCATAACGTCGGGGTCGAATATCTGGGCGCGAAGCCGCCGCTGTCGCCGTGGCGCGATACGCACATCGAAGTGCGTGGTCCGGCGGTCGCAAGCATCCAGTTCGTCTTCATCGAGGACTGGTACTGGGCCACGCAGCAGTTGCCCAAGTTCGACGCGCCGGCCGCGGATTCCGTGACCCCATCCTTCGACCAGCCCGGCGAACACGGCGCCAACGAGCGCGCCGCGAACAACATGCACTGCCTCGTGCTGCCGAGCGGCCCGGCCGACAAGCAGGAGACCTGCTCGCTGTTTTTCGTCGAAGCAATCAACGCGGCGCGCGAGCGCATCTGGATCACGACGCCCTACCTCGTCCCCGACGAAGCCGTGTTCGCCGCGCTGCGGCTCGCGGTACTGCGCGGCGTCGAGGTGCGCATCCTGATTCCGAGCCGGCGCGATCACCGGGTGGTGTTCGCGGCGTCGAAGCTCTATGCGTACGACTCGCTGCGCGCGGGCATTCGCATCTTCCGCTATCAGCCGGGCTTCCTGCATCAGAAGGTCGTGCTGATCGACAGCAGCGCGGCCGCGATCGGCAGCGCCAATCTCGACAACCGCTCGTTTCGCCTGAACTTCGAGATCATGGTGCTGACCGTCGACCGCGGCTTCGCGCTCGAAGTCGAGACGATGCTGCTCGACGACTTTGCCGAGTCGCGCGAAATCGACCGCGACGAGTACCGCAAGTCGAACGCGCTGCGACGCATGCTGATGCACGTCGCGCGGCTCTTTTCGCCGATCCTGTAGGCGTGCCCGCTTACAGCAGCGCTTCGATATCCCCGGTGATCGCCTCGGGCTTGGTCAGCGGCGCATAGCGCTTGACGACGTTGCCGTCGCGGCCGATCAGAAACTTCGTGAAATTCCACTTGATCGCCTCGAGACCGAGCAGTCCCGGCGCCTCGATCGTCAGATAGCGGAACAGCGGGTGCGCGTTCGGGCCGTTCACGTCGATCTTGTCGAACATCGGAAACGTCACGCCGTAGTTCTTCTCGCAGAAGCTGCCGATCTGCGCGGCGTCGCCCGGCTCCTGCTTGCCGAACTGGTTGCACGGAAAACCTAGCACCGCGAGCCCGCGCGCCGCGTACGCGTCATACAGTTTCTGCAAGCCCGCGTATTGCGGCGTGAACCCGCATTCGCTCGCGGTATTGACGATCAGCATCACCTTGCCTTCGTACTGCGCGAGACTCGCTTCCTCGCCGCCGAGCGTGCGTGCCGAAAACGAAAAGATCGATGTCATGTGCCCTCCCGTGAAAGCCGTCAGTCTATGCCAAAAGCGCTACCGATACAGTCGGCCGGATGGCCGATGAGCGCTGCGCGCGAAGTGACAGACGGGCAATCGGCGCCGCGCGCCCGGCAACGCGCCGGGCAGTCTAAAATAGCGGTTTTCTTCAGCCGGCCACGTCGTGATCCGCTTCAATCAGTTCAGCCTCGCGCGCGGCACCAAGCCGCTTTTCGACAACACCACGTTCACCTTGAACCCCGGTGAAAAAGCCGGCCTCGTCGGAGCGAACGGCGCGGGCAAGTCGACGCTGTTCGCCGTGCTGCTCGGCGAGCTGCATGCGGACGGCGGCGATTTCTCGATCCCGCCGACCTGGCGCATCGCGCACGTCGCGCAGGAAACGCCCGCCGTCGACAAAACCGCCCTCGCCTACACGCTAGACGGCGACGCCGCGCTGCGCGACATCGAAGCGCGCATCGCTTCGGCCTCCGCGGCGCACGACGGCGCGGCAGAAGCCGAAGCGCACGCCGCGTTCGCCGACGCCGACGGCTACACCGCGCCGGCTCGCGCCGAAGCGTTGCTGCTCGGCCTCGGCTTCACGCTCGACCAGACCCGCGAGCCGGTCAGCAGCTTCTCGGGCGGCTGGCGCATGCGCCTGAATCTGGCGCAGGCGCTGATGTGCCGCTCCGATCTGCTGCTGCTCGACGAACCGACCAACCACCTCGACCTCGACGCGATCGTCTGGCTGGAAGATTGGCTGAATCGCTATGCGGGCACGCTGATCGTGATCTCGCACGACCGCGAGTTTCTCGATTCCGTCTGCAACGTCACGCTGCATCTCGAGAACCAGCAGATCAAACGCTACGGCGGCAACTACTCGCAATTCGAAGTGCTGCGCGCGCAGCAGATCGCGCTGCAACAGAGCGCGTACGAAAAGCAGCAGCGCACGGTCGCGCATCTGCAGAGCTACATCAACCGCTTCAAGGCGCAGGCCACCAAGGCGCGTCAAGCGCAAAGCCGGGTGAAAGCGCTCGAGAAGATGGAGCTGATCGCGCCCGCGCACGTCGGGTCGCCGTTCACGTTCGAGTTCCGCACTCCCGACTCCGCGCCGAATCCGATGATGGTGATGGAAGACGTGCGCTGCGGCTACCATGCCGAAGACGGCAGCGAGATTCCGATCGTCGAGCGCGTGATGCTGTCGATCCAGAATGGTCAGCGCATCGGCCTGCTCGGCGCGAACGGCCAGGGCAAGTCGACGCTGATCAAGACGCTCGCGGGCACGCTCGAACCGTTGAGCGGCCACGTACGCGAAGGCAAGGGTCTGCGCATCGGCTACTTCGCGCAGCATCAGCTCGAAACGCTGCGTCCGGACGACACCCCGTTGCAGCACCTCGCGCGTCTCGCGCCCGATACGCGCGAGCAGGAGCTGCGCGACTTCCTCGGCAGCTTCAACTTTTCCGGCGACATGGCGACCGCGAAGATCGCGCCGTTCTCGGGCGGCGAGAAGGCACGCCTCGCGCTCGCGCTGATCATCTGGCAAAAGCCGAACCTGCTGCTGCTCGACGAGCCGACCAACCACCTCGACCTCGAAACGCGCCACGCGCTGACGATGGCGCTCGCGCAATTCGAAGGCACGCTGATCCTGGTCTCGCACGACCGGCATCTGCTGCGCGCGACGACCGATCAGTTCATGCTGGTCGCGAAGCATCGTCTGCAGGAATTCGACGGCGATCTCGACGACTACCGCGACTGGCTGCTGCAGCATGCGGCCGAGCAGCGCGCCGCGCTGAAGGCCAATGCTTCCGGTGCGTCGGACGCAGCGTCCAACGGCGCGGCAAGTGGCGACAGCAACGTCAATCGCAAGGAACAGCGCCGCCTCGAAGCGGAAACGCGGCAGAAGCTCGCGCATCTGAAGAAGCCGCTGCAAAGCCGCATCGCGAAGATCGAAAGGGAAATGGACGCACTCAACGCGGAGAAAGCGACGCTCGATACATTCGTCGCCGATCCCGCGAGTTACGAACCGGAGCAGAAGAGCAAGCTGACGGAGGCGATCCGCCGTCAGGCAGACGTGAACGCGCGCCTCGACACGCTCGAAGCCGAATGGCTCGAGACGCACGAGGAACTCGAACAGATCGGCTAGCGGCACCGCGCCGGCATCCACGGGAGCTTGGCTTTGTCATTTGCGAATTCATCGTCCGGGTTATCGGCCCCAGAATCCGTAGCTGCATCGGCAGCCGATGCGCCGCCGTTGCAAGGACTGCGCGTGCTCGACCTCACGCGTCTGCTGCCGGGTCCGGTGGCCGCGCTGCGCCTCGCCGAGCTCGGCGCCGATGTGCTGAAGATCGAGGCGCCCGGCGCGGGCGACCCGACTCGCACGATGATGCAGTCGTCGAGCGATCGTGTCGCGGGCCGACCCGGCGCGTTTTACCGGATGGTCAATCGCGGCAAGCGCGAGACGCGCCTCGACCTCAAGTCCGAAGCAGGACGCCAGGTGCTGCGCGCACTCGCGGCTGAAGCCGACGTGCTGATCGAGAGCTTCCGGCCCGGCGTGATGGAGCGGCTCGGCCTCGGCTACGCGACGCTCAGCGCAGCCAATCCGCGGCTCGTCTATTGCGCGATCAGCGGATATGGCGCGAGCGGTCCGTTCGCGGACCATGCCGGCCACGATCTGAATTACATCGGCTATGCAGGCGTGCTCGATCAACTGGCGAACCGCGACGGTGCGCCGATCCTGCCGAACTTCCAGATCGCCGATCTGCTCGGCGGCGCATTGAGCGCGGTCACGCAAATTCTCGCGGCGCTCTGGCATGTCGCGCGAGGCGGCGCGGGCCGCTTCGTCGATGTATCGATGACGCACACGAGCTATGCGCACAACTTCGTCGCGCAGGTGTCGCTCGTCAACGAAGGTGCGGCGCCCGCCGCGGGCAGTGGTCTGTTGAACGGCGGCGTGCCCTGCTACAACCTCTACCGCACCAGCGATGAACGCTGGCTCGCGGTCGGCGCGCTCGAATTGAAGTTCTGGGAAACGCTGTGCATGGCGCTCGATCGGCCGGAATGGGCGACGCGTCACTGGAGCCTGGGTCAGGCGATCGGCGGTCCCGATGCCGTGGCACTCATTCA
Source organism: Paraburkholderia sp. 31.1 (assembly GCF_014397645.1). Classification (NCBI taxonomy): domain Bacteria; kingdom Pseudomonadati; phylum Pseudomonadota; class Betaproteobacteria; order Burkholderiales; family Burkholderiaceae; genus Paraburkholderia; species Paraburkholderia sp. 31.1. The sequence continues at coordinate 37,157 of NZ_VZQN01000005.1, read as the reverse complement.
GGAAGTCGCCAATCTGATTGCGACGCGCACGCTCGGCGAATGGGTGGAATCGCTGGAATCGCTCGATTGCTGCGTGTCGCCGGTGCTGACGCCCGCTGAAGCGGCGCAGCATCCGCTGTTCAATCCGCACGCGTATGCGGCGGTGGCCGCGAGCGCCGCCGACTCACACGACGACGAGGCCTAATGCGCGTGGCGAAGCCGCGACGCGGGCGCAATGAAGATCAAGGCCCGGTCAATCGAAAAACCCGCCGCCGTCAACGCCGCGTCGGCGTCTGCCTCGGCAGCGTTTGCCGAGGCGACTTTTCGTCGTCGTACAGCAGGTGCTTGCGGCCTTCCACATGGCGGCTGATCGTGGCACGCACTTCGGCGGCCGTTACGTCTTCGGCCACCACCCGCCGCGAGATCTGGCCCGCGGTGTCGATCCACTCGACGATCCGGCAAGCGCCGCCCCACGGCTGATGAATCGGGGCGGAGACCCGGCAGCCGCGCACCTGGATGTTATGGTGGGCAGCGGTTTCACGAGACTGTTTCAAGGCGCGATCCTTTTTCGAGCATCAGACGGGATGCATATCCTTACAGCTTAGAAAAAAGGTATGGCGACCAGGTTACAGCCAATATGAAGATATTTACCGGGCATTACGGTACCGCAAGCGTACAAAGTACTGGCGAGCCGTCCCGGCCCCCGTCTATTCGAGCGTGCGGACGCGGTCGATGGCCTGTTCGATCCGTTCGACCGCAACGACCTGTAAGCCTTCGATTGGCTGTTTCGGCGCATTGGCCTTCGGAATCACCGCCACCGAGAAGCCGAGCTTGGCTGCTTCCTTCAGGCGCTCCTGACCGCGCGGCGACGGCCGGATTTCGCCGGCGAGGCCCACTTCGCCGAATACGACGAGCCCCTTCGGCAGCGGCTTGTTGCGCATCGACGAATGGATCGCGAGCAATACCGCGAGGTCGGCGGCGGGCTCGGAGATCTTCACCCCGCCCACCGCGTTCAGGAACACGTCCTGATCGAAACAGGCGATGCCCGCGTGCCGATGCAGCACCGCGAGCAGCATCGCGAGCCGGTTCTGTTCGAGGCCGACCGCAAGGCGTCGCGGATTTGGCGCGTTGGCCGCATCGACGAGCGCCTGCACTTCGACGAGCAACGGCCGCGTGCCTTCCTGCGTGACGAGCACACATGAGCCCGGCACCGACTGCTCGTGCTGCGATAAAAACAATGCCGACGGATTCGCGACGCCGCGCAAACCACGCTCGGTCATCGCGAACACGCCGAGTTCGTTGACCGCGCCGAAACGGTTCTTGATCGCGCGCACGAGACGGTACGACGAGTGCGTATCCCCCTCGAAATACAGCACCGTATCGACGATATGTTCGAGCACGCGCGGACCTGCGAGCGCGCCCTCTTTCGTCACGTGCCCGACCATGATGATCGTCGTGCCCGACTGCTTGGCGATGCGCGTGAGTTGCGCTGCGCACTCGCGCACCTGCGCGACCGAGCCCGGCGCCGATGTCAAAGCATCCGAATAGACGGTCTGGATCGAATCGATCACGGCGACTTCAGGCCGTTGCTCCGTGATCGTCGCCTGAATTTTTTCGAGCTGGATTTCCGCGAGCAATTGCAGCTCGCTCGCCTTCGAGCCGGGTTCGAGCAACGCCAGCCGTTGCGCGCGCAACGCGATCTGCGCGCCAGATTCTTCGCCGCTGATATAGAGCGCGCGTTTGTCCGCCGCGATTTCCGCGAGCGATTGCAACAACAGCGTCGATTTACCGATGCCCGGATCGCCGCCGATCAACACCACGCCGCCCGGCACGAGGCCGCCGCCGAGCACGCGGTCGAATTCGCTGACGCCGGTGGAAAAGCGCGGCACGTCCGACGCGTCGATGTCGGCGAGGCGCCGTACCGGCGTGCTCTTCGCGAGCGACTGGAAACGGTGACCGGACGGCGCCTCCGCGACCGATTCGACGAGCGTGTTCCACGTCTGGCAGGACGGGCATTGACCGGACCACTTCGGCGACTGTCCGCCGCATTCCCCGCAGATGTACAACGTCTTCGCTTTCGCCACGCGTTACTCCGCCCGAACCGGCACACGCGGCGCGACCGCGCACATCAGCTCGTAGCCGATCGTGCCGCAGGCCTGCGCGACGTCGTCGATGGGCAGCGCGGTGCCCCACAATTCCACGCGCGAGCCGACGTTGGCGGTCGGCACCGGGGTCAGGTCGACGGTCAGCATGTCCATCGACACACGTCCAACGACCCGTGTGCGCACGCCATCGACGATCACCGGCGTGCCTTCCGGCGCGACGCGCGGATAGCCGTCCGCGTAACCGCACGCGACCACGCCGATACGCATCGGTCCGCGCGCAGTGAACCTCGACCCATAGCCGACCGAGCTGCCTTCGCCGAGCGTCTGCACGGCGATCAGTTCCGACGCGAGCGTCATCGCGTGCTGCAGGCCCGTGCCGTCGATCGCGGCCGTCACGCCGGACGGCGACGCGCCGTACAGGATGATGCCCGGACGCACCCAGTCGAAATGCGCTTCCGGATGCCACAGCGTCGCGGCCGAATTCGACAGACTGCGCGCACCGGCGATGCCCTGCGCGCCGCGCTCGAACGCCTCCATCTGATGCGCGATGCCGCGCTCGGCATCGGCATCGGAAAAATGCGTCATCAACGTGATCTGGCCGACGCCCTGACAGGCGCGCGCACGTTCCCACGCGGCACGGAATTTTTCGACCGTGTAGCCGAGCCGGTTCATGCCGGTGTTCATCTTCAACTGAATATTGACCGGTTTCGACAGACGCGCCATTTCGAGCATGCGCAGCTGCTCGTCCGAATGCAGCGCCGTGGTCAAACTGTAGCGGTCGATTACGTCGATATCGGTCGGCCGAAAAAAGCCTTCCAGCAGAAGAATTGGACCCGCCCAGCCCAATTCACGCAACTTCACCGCTTCTTCGAGGTCCAGCAGCCCAAAGCCGTCCGTAGCGCGCAAACCGGGGAACACGCGCGCGAGGCCATGCCCGTAGGCATTAGCCTTGACGACGGCCCAGATTTTCGATTTCGGCGCATAGCGCCGCGCGACAGCGAGGTTATTGGCGAGAGCAGCGGTATGAATCGTGGCGGAAAGGGGGCGCGGCATGGGATTTTTTCGTAAAGACACTTGCGAATCAGCGGCTTACAGGGCGTTTTCAGCGCTCGGCGGCCCGCTGGGCGGTGCGATCAAGAATTCTGCTAGTCCGAATTCAGCTATTTTCATGATATAAAGCCGTGCGCACAACCCATTTCGATCGGCATAAGCCCGGACACATGACAAACGGCCGGGGCGGACAGACCGCAGCGAGGACAGCATCGCATCAGATGAAAAAAGGTTTTTACACCATCATGGCCGCGCAGTTTTTTTCGTCGCTGGCCGACAATGCGCTTCTGATCGCTGCTATCGCTCTGCTGAAAGATCTTCACGCTCCGAACTGGATGACGCCGCTGCTCAAGCTGTTTTTTGTGCTGTCGTACGTCGTTCTTGCCGCCTTCGTGGGCGCATTCGCCGACTCCCGTCCGAAAGGACGCGTGATGTTCATCACCAATACGATCAAGGTGGTTGGCTGCATAACGATGCTGGTCGGCGCGCATCCGCTGATTGCGTACGGCATCGTCGGCTTCGGCGCGGCGGCCTACTCGCCCGCCAAATACGGCATTCTCACCGAACTGTTGCCGCCTGACCGGCTCGTTGCCGCGAACGGCTGGATCGAAGGCACCACGGTCGGCTCGATCATTCTCGGCACGGTGCTCGGCGGCGCGCTGATCAGCCCGCATATCGCCGCGCCGATTCTCAAATGGCACGTCCCCACCGTGAACACGCCCGCGGAAGCCGCGATGCTCGTGATCATGGCCATTTACGTGATCGCCGCGCTGTTCAATCTGCGCATTCCCGACACCGGCGCGCGCTATCCGCGACAGGAGCACGGGCCGATCCGCCTGATCACCGATTTCGCCGACTGCTTTCTCGTGCTGTGGCGTGACAAGCTCGGACAGATTTCGCTCGCCGTGACGACGCTGTTCTGGGGTGCGGGCGCGACGCTGCAATTCATCGTGCTGAAGTGGGCCGAAGTGTCGCTGGGCATGTCGCTGTCCGAGGCGGCGATCCTGCAGGCGGTGGTCGCGGTTGGCGTCGCGTTCGGCGCGATTTTCGCGGCTTCGCGTGTGCCGTTGAAGAAGTCGCTGTCGGTCTTGCCGGTCGGCATCATGATGGGTATCTCCGTGATGCTGATGGCGTTCTACACGCGCGATCTGTTTCCCCCGCATTGGGGCGTGTATTTTGGCCGCATGCACGTGTCGGGCTATCTGATTTTCGCGTATATCTTCCTGATGTTCGTGGGCGGCCTGTCGGGCTTTTTCGTCGTGCCGATGAATGCGCTGCTGCAGCATCGCGGGCACGTGCTGCTGTCGGCGGGCCATTCGATCGCCGTGCAGAACTTCAACGAGAATCTGTCCGTGCTCGTGATGCTGTGCCTGTACGCGGTGCTCGTGTGGCTCGACGTGCCGGTCACCATCGTGATCGTTCTGTTCGGCACCTTCGTCTGCCTGATGATGTGGCTCGTGATGCGACGCCATCAGGCGAACCAGCGCGCCTTCGATTCGGTCGCGCTGATCGGCGAAGCCAAGCACTGATCGGCTGCGCCGGGCCGGCCGCGGCACACACGAGCGCGCCCCCCTTCTTCCTCGCTCGACCATGACTCAATCGATTCCCAATGTGCTGACGATCGCCGGTTCCGACTCCGGCGGCGGCGCCGGCATCCAGGCCGATCTGAAGACCTTCTCCGCGCTCGGCGCCTATGGCGCGAGCGTGATCACCGCGCTGACCGCGCAGAACACGCGCGGCGTGACCGCGATTCACGCGCCGGACCCGGGCTTCGTCACCGCGCAGCTCGACGCGGTGTTCGACGACATCCGCATCGACGCGGTGAAGATCGGCATGCTCGCGAATGCGCCGATCGCGCGTGCGGTCGCCGACGCGCTGCGCCGTCATCAGCCCAAACACATCGTGCTCGACACGGTGATGATCTCGAAGAGCAATCACGCGCTATTACTACCCGATGCGGTCGCGGTGGTACGCGACGAACTGCTGCCGCTCGCCGATCTGCTGACGCCGAATCTGCCGGAAGCGGCCGCATTGCTGGGCATGCAACCCGCCGCCGACGAAGCCGGCATGGTCGAGCAAGGCGAAGCGTTGCGCGCGCTCGGCGCGCGCGCGGTGCTGATGAAGGGCGGCCATCTGAGCGCGACCGATAGCCCCGACTGGCTCGTGCAGGAAAGCGGCACGCTGCGTCTCGGCGGTCCGCGCGTGCCGGTGAAGAACACGCACGGCACGGGCTGCACGTTGTCGTCGGCGATCGCGGCCTTGATTGCGCAGCGCGACGATCTCGCTAGCGCGGTCGCCGATGCGAAGGTTTATCTGACGGGTGCGTTGCAGGCGAGCGAGCGGCTCGACGTCGGCCACGGCGTGGGGCCGGTGCATCACTTTCATCGGTGGTGGTGAGCGACGTCATTGCTTCGCGTAACGCCGCGCGTGCTCGGGCCAGTCGTCGGGCACGATAAAACCGCGCGAGCGTTCAAGTACACGCCCCGTGTTGTCTTCGATGAATCCGGCGACCATCGTCGGGCCATGTTGCGGTGAGATCTGCGCGGCGAGCGTGTTTGCGTCGACGTACCACGTGTCGTCCGCACCGGCTTGCGTTCGATATTGCGGCGCGAGCCATTCGAGCCGCGCCAACACCCGCCACCTGTGCGCATGCGCGCACGCGAAAGCCGGCCAGTCGCGATGCGTGACCCACCAGCCGCGACCGTGCGCGGGATCGAGTTCGGCAGGATCGGTCGGCATCTCGCCACGCCGGTAAAACAGCCAGCCTTTGACGAACATCTGCGGCGTCCACGCGCCCGCATAGCCCGTCGAGGCAAATTCCTCGCGCGCGCTGAGCGGCAACTGATGGTCGAGCAAATGCGCGAGCTTCAGATCGAGGCGGTCTTTCAGATTGGGGCCGACGTAATCGGCGAGACGCGCCGCCTCTGCCCCATTCGCATCGCCCGCATGCAGATAGCACTTCACCGCGAGTTCCCAATGCAGTCGCGCGCCCTGGCGCGTGCGCACGAGGAAATCGCATTCACCGAGCGTGAGGCCCGCATGTCGTAGCGGCACACCCGCTGCGATCAGTTGCGTCGCCGGTCCATGACGAAGAAAAAAGCCCAGCAGGCGTTCGGCGTAGCGGCCAAGGCGCGTGATACGCGTGGCCGCGAGATCCTGACGCAGAAGTGCCGGCGCGGCGTCGAGCGCGCGCAGCCAGTCGAGCGTGGCCTGCAATTCCTGCGGTGTGCCGAAAGGATCGGCGAGCGCGCCTGTGGGAAGCTGAGGGCGCAACAGATCGGGACTGAGCAGCAGCCACGCGAGATCGCGGACAGCGGGATCGCGCAGCGCATCGACTGAAGCATCGCCACGCAAACCCAGCAAGGTATCGAGAAGCGCCGCGCGGCTGACAGACGCGGCGGGCATGCGCGCCGCCGGTCCCTCGGGCATCGTCACTTTGATTCGTTCGACGGCACGCCGCCGTTCGCGAGCCACGTGGCACGCGCGAGGCACAGATCCGCCCAGGCCTTGGCCTTGTCGGGCAGGCTACGCAGCAGATAGGCCGGGTGATAGGTGACGATCACCGGCACGCCCTCGTACGTGTGCACGCGGCCGCGCAACGACGAAATGCTCGAGTCGGTCTTGAGCAGACTTTGCGTGGCGAAACGGCCGAGCGCGACGATCAGCTTCGGCTTCACGAGCGACACCTGACGCTGTAGATAAGGTTCACAACGCGCGACTTCGTCCGGCTGCGGATTGCGATTGCCAGGCGGCCGGCACTTGATCACGTTCGCGATATACACGTCGGTGCCGCGCGCGAGCGCGAGCGAGTGCAGCATGTTGTCGAGCAGCTTGCCGGCCTGGCCAACGAACGGTTCGCCTTGACGGTCCTCGTTCTCGCCGGGCGCTTCGCCGATCAGCATCCAGTCGGCCTCGCGATCGCCGACGCCGAACACCGTGTTCGTGCGCTTCTCGCACAGCCGGCACGCCTCGCATCCGGCGACGCGCTCGGCGAGCGCGTCCCAGTCGAGTGTGTGGATAGACGGCAGCGCGGGCGCGTCGCGGCGCGCTTCGGCGGGCGCGGCGGCCGATGCGGTCGGATCGTCGAACCACGCGAAGTCGTCCTCGGAAGGGGCGTCGAAAGTCGGCGGGGCTGAAAAGTCAGTTTGGGGTTCTGATGTTTCGCGCCGCGCTGCAGTTTCGTCGAAGCGCGGCGTGGATTCGCGCTGCACTTGCGGCGGCTGCACCTCGGCGGACGCGCGCAGCGGTTCGCGCGAGGTCTGCGTCGCAGGCTCCGCGCGACGCAAGTCTGCCGCGTGTTCCCGCGGCGACTGCAGCGCATCACTCTGCCCGGCCTCCTCTCGCGCCGCGAGTCCGCGACGCACCCACAACGGCGCGAGTCCGAATTCTTCGAGCACCGATTCATGCAGCGCCATCTGCGCCCTCCGTGGCTAACGACAGACGCATCACGATCGCGTCCTCCCGGCCGCGATGCCGCGCCGGATAATAATTTTTGCGCCGGCCGATCGACGCGAAGCCGAAGCGCTCGTACAACCGGATCGCCCGATGATTCGACGGCCGCACTTCGAGCAGCAGCCCCTCGAGCCTCTCCGCGTGCGTGATGCGCACCGCCTCGCGCAGCAGCGCGAGGCCTGCGCCGGCGCCTTGTGCTTGCGGCGTGACGCACAGATTCAGCAGATGCATTTCATCGACGACTGGCATCAGCACGCAGTAGCCGATCAACGTCCCCGTCACGTGACGCAGACAGACGCCGAAATAGCCATTGCGCAGCGAGTCGCCGAAGTTGCCGCGGCTCCACGGAAACTCATACGCAAGTTTCTCGATCGCGGCGACTTCGTCCAGGTCGCTTTCGGTCATCGGCGACATGTAGCGGTCTGTGAGCAGCACGCCGCTCATGGGCGCGCCTCGTCGTGGGACGGTTGGCCGGAGCCGCCATCGGGCGCGTGCTGCGCGGACTGCTCGGCGCTATGAGCCGCTTTGGCCGATTTCGCCGCTTTGTCGGCCATGCGCTCTGCGGTCGTCTGCGCGACCTTGTCGCGCACGTACTCGGGTGCGGCCTGATCGGCGCGCACCGTGCGGCCCGCATGAAACGCGCGCAGCGCCGCGTGCGCGAGCGGCAACGCATGCGGCAACGCTTGGCCATCGACGCTCCGCGCGGCCGCGACCGCCGGCAAGCGCTCGCCGAACGCGGCGGCCGCGTTGCCGGCGAGTGTGAACGGCACGTCGGGCAGCACGAGCCGCTCGGGTGCATCGAGCGTCGCCGCCTGCACGGTGCGCCATTCGTGTTGCGTGTCGTCCCAAGCGTAGTCGGCCCAGTAGATTTCGTCCATGCGCGCGTCGAGCGCGGCGAGCACGCGCGTCGTCGACGGATCGCGCAGGCGCGCGCTCTCCGCGCACGCGAGCAGCGTGCCGATCGGTACGACCGGCAGGTTCAGGCCGAACGCGAGGCCTTGGGCGACGCCGGTCGCCGTACGCAGTCCGGTGAACGAACCCGGACCCGAGCCGAACGCGATCGCGTCGCAATCCGCCAGCGTGAGGCCGGCTTCGTCGAACAGTTCGCGGATCGCCGGCAGCAGGCGGGTACTGGACACCGCGCCGGTTTGTTCGTGACGAACCCAGACGCGCGGTTCGGCGCTGGGCTGACCGGCGGCATCGACGGACGCGGACACGAGCGCCGCCGAGCAGAACTCGGTCGATGTATCGAGGGCAAGGAGCACTGTTTGAGTCATGGACCGTATTGTAATCGGCGCGGTGCGCGTGAATGGTGGTTTGCGCGGCCGCGCTGCCCGGCTTCGCGGCCGTCATCGTTTGGAATAAGCCCTCGGTCCCGGGGCGGCGGGCAATTGCTATGATTTTCGGCCGATCTCATCTATCCCGCCACGCGGGCCAAACGACCATGACCGACATCAATTCCCAGTTCGAGCAAGCCCAGCAAGACGTCAAGCAACTGCCCGAGCGTCCGGGCAACCTGACGCTGCTGCGTCTCTATGCGCTCTTCAAGCAGGCGAGCGAAGGCGACGTGCACGGCGACAAGCCGGGCTTCACCGACATCGTCGGCAAATACAAGTACGATGCGTGGGCGGCGCTCAAGGGCACCGCGCAGGACGCCGCGAAGCAGCAATACGTCGAACTCGTCGAATCGCTGAAGAGCGGCACCGCGGCCTGAGTTTCCGGCGCGCCAAGCATCTGCCGAAATGGCCGCCTGGCAATGCTGCGACCGCCTCGCGGCGGTTTCGGACACGAAGCTCCGGCCCGCCGCCCTCACTCGCCTACTTCATTCCGACACTTTCTTCTGTCGGAATTGCCTGAATGGTGGCGCAGTGCAGCAAATGTCGCTACAATGCCGCCTGCGCTTCACTGCTTTGCCCGTTTTTTCCAGCGGTCCTCGCGGCGCAGCGTCCATAGCGTTTGCTCCAATCCAGTTTAGAACCTGTCCCCTTCTGCCTAGCCCACTCCGGGCTCAAGTCCCAGGCTGGCGACTCGCCATGTTGGCACGTCGCATCCGATACAGCTTCTAACGAAAAACTCGCCTTCATTGTCGCGAGTTGCCCCCGTTTTTCGATTTGCTCGCTGCTGTTTTGCTCGCTGAATCCGACGACTTGGGTATGCCGATTGGCGTTGACGTTTTCATCCGATGAACCACCCAGGATCGTTTTCAAGGATTCACATGACTTTGAGCAACACGCCCAGCAGCCCGTTGAACGCCATCGCCGACGAAGCACTCGGTCTTTCGCCCGCCGCTCCCGAAGCCGCCGCGCAGGCTGACGCCAAGCCGACCTTCGCGTCGCTCGGCCTGTCCGCGGACGTCGTCTCCGCGCTGACCGCCGCCGGCTACGAGCATCCGACGCCGGTGCAGCAACGCGCGGTGCCGGCAGCGATCGCCGGCCGCGATCTGCTGGTTTCGAGCCCGACCGGCTCGGGCAAGACCGCCGCGTTCATGCTGCCCGCCATCGAGCGTTTCTCGCAGCTGCAAAAGACGCAGGCGAGCCAGCCGCGCGAACCGCGCCCGGCCGACGGTGGCCGCGGCCGCCGTCCGCAGCCGGTCGCGCGTCCGACCATGCTGGTGCTGACCCCGACCCGCGAACTGGCGATGCAGGTCACGACCGCCGCCGCGACGTACGGCAAGCACCTGAAGCGCCTGCGCACCCTCAGCATTCTCGGCGGCGTCGCTTATGGCCAGCAACTGATGCTGCTCGCGAAGAACCCCGAAATCCTCGTCGCAACGCCGGGCCGTCTGATCGACCACCTCGAGCGCGGCCGCATCGATCTGTCGCAACTGCAGATCCTCGTGCTCGACGAAGCCGACCGCATGCTCGACATGGGCTTCATCGAAGACATCGAAACGATCGTCGCCGCTACGCCGGCTACGCGCCAGACGATGCTGTTCTCGGCCACGCTCGACGGCAAGATCGGTTCGCTGACCGGCCGTCTGTTGAAGGACCCGGAGCGGATCGAGATCGTCCAGCGCTTGGAACAGCGCACCAACATCGCGCAAACCGTCCACTACGTCGACGACCGCGATCACAAGGACCGTCTGCTCGACCATCTGCTGCGTGACGACGGCCTCGACCAGGCCATCGTCTTCACGGCCACCAAGATGGACGCCGACCAGCTGGCGGGCCGTCTGGCCGACGCCGGCTTCGAATCGGCCGCGCTGCACGGCGACCTGCCGCAAGGCGCGCGTAACCGCACGATCCGCGCACTGCGCGAGCGCCGCGTGCGCGTGCTGGTTGCGACCGACGTCGCCGCTCGCGGTATCGACATCCCGGGCATCACGCACGTGTTCAACTACGACCTGCCGAAGTTCGCCGAAGACTACGTGCACCGTATCGGCCGTACCGGCCGTGCGGGCCGCTCGGGTATCGCCGTGAGCCTCGTGCATCACGCCGAACAGGGCGCGTTGAAACGCATCGAGCGCTTCGTGCGCACGCCGCTGCCGGTCAACGTCGTCGAAGGCTTCGAGCCGCGCAAGGCGGCGCCCTCGGGCAATGGCCGTCCTGGCTTCGGCGGCCGCGGCCGTCCTGGCGGTGGTAATGGCCGTCGCTTCGGCAGCGGCTCGGGCAAGCCGGGCGGCTACGGCGGCTCGCGCAACGGTAACGGCACTGGCAACAGCAACAGCAACGGCGGCGGCTGGGGCAACAAGTCGGCCGGCGGTTCGCGCGAAGGCTTCGGCTCGCGCGAAAGCCACGGCGGTTCGCGCGAAGGCTTCGGCGGTGGCTCGCGTGACGGCTACGGCGCGCGCCGCAACGACGGTCCCCGCTCGGCACGTCGCGGCAGCTAATAGCGACCCACCGACCGACCGGATGGCTTCGCGCCGTCCGTGACACAGAAGAAAACCGGCGCTCGGGCGCCGGTTTTTTTTCGTCTATCGACTGGCCGCCCCAAATTTCACGATGTAAAAAATTTTTTTGCGTCGTAAAAAATCATGCTGCAAAGCACAAGAAGGACTATTGCAACAGGGAAAATATCGTTTCTTATCGCGAAAAGCAGGCATCAAGTCATTGATTTTATATAAAAATAAATATTGGAAAAACGCTTTGCGGCGTCTATTGCGCGTCCTTCGATTTGCCTAGACTCTTATATAAGACTTCACGAAACAGAACGCCTCTCCGGGCCCCACGCTTCGAGAAGACAGAGTCACCCATCCTCCATAACTGGCATCGAAGGAGCACATCATGACCATGACCCGCGAACAGCAAGTGCAGCAACTCAAGCAGCAATGGGAAACGGACCCGCGTTGGAAAGGTGTCAAGCGCACCTACTCGGCCGAAGACGTGGTGCGTCTGCGCGGCTCGGTGCAACCTGAGCACACGCTCGCGAAGCGCGGCGCGGAAAAGCTGTGGGCCGCCGTCAACAACGAGCCGTTCGTCAACTCGCTCGGCGCGCTGACCGGCAACCAGGCGATGCAGCAGGTGAAGGCTGGTCTGAAGGCAATCTATCTGTCGGGCTGGCAGGTCGCGGGCGATGCCAACGTCGCCGGTGAAATGTATCCGGACCAGTCGCTGTATCCGGCCAACTCGGTGCCCCTCGTCGTCAAGCGCATCAACAACACGCTGACGCGCGCCGACCAGATCCAGTGGTCGGAAGGCAAGAACCCGGGCGATGAAGGCTACGTCGATTACTTCGCGCCGATCGTGGCCGACGCGGAAGCCGGTTTCGGCGGCGTGCTGAACGCATTCGAACTGATGAAGGCGATGATCGAAGCGGGCGCCTCCGGCGTGCACTTCGAAGACCAGCTCGCATCGGTCAAGAAGTGCGGTCACATGGGTGGCAAGGTGCTCGTGCCGACCCGCGAAGCCGTCGCGAAGCTGACAGCCGCGCGTCTGGCCGCCGATGTGTCGGGCGTGCCGACCGTGCTGCTCGCCCGCACCGACGCGGAAGCCGCCGACCTCGTGACCTCGGACATCGACGAGAACGATCGCCCGTTCCTGACCGGCGAGCGTACCGTCGAAGGCTTCTATCGCACGAAGCCCGGTCTCGAGCAGGCAATCTCGCGCGGCCTCGCCTATGCGTCGTACGCAGACATGATCTGGTGCGAAACCGGCAAGCCGGACCTCGAATTCGCCAGGAAATTCGCCGACGCGATCCACAAGGAGTACCCGGACCAACTGCTGTCGTACAACTGCTCGCCGTCGTTCAACTGGAAGAAGAACCTCGACGACGCGACGATCGCGAAGTTCCAGCGCGAACTCGGCGCGATGGGCTACAAGTTCCAGTTCATCACGCTGGCCGGCTTCCACGCGCTGAACTACTCGATGTTCAACCTGGCGTACGGCTATGCGCGCAACCAGATGACCGCGTTCGTCGAAATGCAGCAGGCGGAGTTCGCGGCGGCCGAAAAGGGCTTCACCGCGGTCAAGCATCAGCGCGAAGTCGGCACCGGCTACTTCGACGCGGTCACGCAGACGGTCGAGCGCGAAGCATCGACGACCGCGCTGCACGGTTCGACGGAAAACGAGCAGTTCTTCGACAAGAAGGTCGCCTGAGATCAGCCAGTCGGGTTATGCAGTCCCGTGGCCTGAGCGCAGGAACGATCGGCAAACGTCGAGCGGCACCACCAGAGTGCCGCCGACGCAGGGAGGGCCGTGCCGTGCTGGATTGGCAGGAGCGTCAGCGCGAACGCCGACGGCCGGAGAGTCTCAAAGAAGCCAGCACGCGGCAAGCGTGCGGCGAACCTGAACGCGCCGGCAGCGCCGCCGGCGCGCTTTTTTTCGAAGGCGGTGCATGCCGGCACGCTGCCGGCAGTGCCAAGCGATTCAGCGATAGACGATCACAGGAATTTTCGTATGCGTGAGCACGCGCTGCGTTTCACTGCCGATCAGCAGGCTGCCGAGCCCGCGCCGCCCATGCGATGCCATGAAGATCACGTCGCAGCGCCCCTGCTCGGCCGCTTCGATGATGCCGAGATACGGCGCCGGATGCACGCTCGTGCGGCTCTCGACACTGACGCCGACGCGGTGCGCCGCATGCTCGACTTCGCGCAGATGCACGCGCGCCTCGCGCTCGCTGCGTTGCAGGAACTCGCCGGGCGGTTCGACCACGACATCGGAGAACGGCGAGTACGGATATTGCGGCAGACAGGCGTATGCGGTAACGCGGGCGCCCACGGCCTGCGCGAGGTCGATCGCGCCCGCTATCGCCTTGCGTGACAGATCTGAACCATCGGTCGGAACCAGGATGTGCCTGAACATGATCCCCTCCGTCGCCGGCTGCCCGCAGCACGGCGTCAGCGTCCAACAAAGCCCAGGGTGCAGGCTGCTCGAAACGATTGTAATGCGTATGAATGCGGGTATTCGCGTCTGTCTGGAGATTGGCGCATCAGTCCCAGTAACCGGGTTCGCCGTACGTATGCTTGAGAAAGTCCAGAAACAGCCGCACCCTCAGCGGCAGATGACGGCGCTGCGGGAACACCGCGTGGATGCCGATCGGCGGCGCGGCGAATTCGTCGAGCACGCTGACGAGGCGGCCCGCCGCGATCTCCGCGCCGACCTCCCACCACGAGCGCCACGCGAGCCCGTGTCCGGCGAGACACCATTCGTGCAGCACCGCGCCGTCCGAGCACTCCATCGTGCCGGACACCTTGATCGACACGACCTTGCCGTCGTGCTGAAACATCCAGCCGCGCTGCTGGTTCGCGCTGGCGCCGAGCGCGAGGCAGTTGTGGCGCGCGAGATCGGCCAGGCTGCGCGGCGCGCCGCGCCGGCTCAGATACGCGGGCGACGCGACGCATACGCGCCGGTTCTCCGCGAGCTTCAGCGACACCAGCGACGAATCGGGCAACTCGCCGAGCCGCACCGCGCAATCGAAGCCTTCGTTGACGAGGTCGACGAGGCGGTCGGACAGATCGAGCGTGATCGACACGTCCGGATGCGCGACCGTGAACGCGGGCACCAGTGGCGCCACGTGCCGGCGCCCGAAGCCGGCCGGCGCCGACAGCCGGAGATGGCCGCTCGCCTTCACGCCGCCCGCCGACACGCTCGCCTCGGCGTTCTGCATGTCGTGAAGAATGCGCTGGCAGTCTTCGAGAAAGGCCGAGCCTTCGAAGGTCAGCGTGATCTTGCGCGTCGTGCGCACGAGCAGCTTGACGCCGAGGCGCTCCTCCAGTGCGTCGATGCGCCGGCCGATGATCGCGGGCGCGACGCCCTCGGCGAGCGCCGCCGCGGACAGGCTCCCTTTGGCCGCGACAGTGGCGAAGGTCTCGATCTGCTTGAAACGGTCCATGAACGATACGCGCCGCGGCGAGGCGGAACAGTGAGCAGTGCGCCTCAGATTAGGCACGCAAAAGTAAAAGATCAAGTGATCTTTAGCCTATTTTTTAGCACCTAAGGTCAGCAATACAATCGATCCCGACCTCTGACAGGAGCGCATGGCAATGTCGGCCACAACGACACCTTCCCCGCGAGCAGTGATTTTCGACGCCTACGGCACGTTGTTCGACGTGCATTCGGTGATCGCCGCCGCGGAGCAACTGTTCCCCGGCCACGGCGACGCGCTGTCGCAGCTGTGGCGCCAGAAGCAGATCGAATACACGCAATTGCGCACGCTCGCCGCGCGCAGCGACGCCCCCGGCGAACACTACCGCCCGTTCTGGGACATCACGCTCGACGCACTGCGCTTCGCCGCGAAAAGACTGCAGCTCACGCTCGGCCGCGCGGCCGAAAAGCGGCTGATGGACGAATACGCGTGCCTGTCCGCATTTCCCGACGCGGTCCCCGTGCTGCGCGCGTTGCGCGAGGCCGCCGCCGCGCCACGCGTGGGGCTCGCGATTCTGTCAAACGGCAATCCGCAAATGCTCGATATCGCGGTCAAGAGCGCCGGCATGAACACCCTCTTCGATCACGTGCTGTCGGTCGACGCCGTGCGCGCGTACAAACCCTCGCCTGCCGCGTATGCCCTCGGCCCCGACGCGTTCGGCGTGGCCGCGCGCGAGATCGTGTTCGTGTCGTCGAACGGCTGGGACGTCGCGGGCGCGACATGGTTCGGCTTCACGACGTTCTGGCTGAACCGGCAGAACCTGCCCGTCGAAGAGCTCGGCGTGACGCCGCATGGCACCGGTAGCGGCATGAACGATCTGCTGGACTTTCTGCGCACACTCGCGACGTCGTCACGTTCGAGCGGCGGCCGTCGAACGAAAGTTCCTGGCAGTGGCAGTCGCAAACGCGCCGGCCCGCGCGTATGACGGCGCCCCTCGCATTCGGCAATCCACTCCCCCCTTTTCAACCTTCGCATTTTTGCAATCTGACCGACCAAGGAAAAAACATGGCTAATTCGCTGTCGTTGCCGCAAGGCATGGAAATCACCGGCGACATCAAGCCCGGCTTTGAAGCGATCCTCACCCGCGAAGCGCTGGAACTCGTCGCGGCCTTGCACCGTACGTTCGAGCCGCGCCGTCAGCAGTTGCTGCAGGCGCGCGTCGAGCGCGCGAAGCGGCTCGACGCGGGCGAGCGGCCCGACTTCCTCGCCGCCACGAAGAGCGTGCGCGAAGGCGACTGGAAGATCGCGCCGCTGCCGCAGGATCTGCAGTGCCGGCGCGTCGAGATCACCGGCCCCGTCGAGCGCAAGATGATCATCAACGCGCTCAATTCGGGCGCCGACTCCTACATGACCGACTTCGAGGATTCGAACGCGCCGAGTTGGGACAATCAGATCACCGGTCATATCAATCTGAAGGACGCGGTGCGCCGCACGATCTCGCTCGAACAGAACGGCAAGTCGTACCGGCTCAACGACAGGACCGCGACGCTGATCGTACGTCCGCGCGGCTGGCATCTCGACGAGAAGCACGTGAAGGTCGACGGCCAGCGCGTGTCGGGTGGCATCTTCGATTTCGCGCTGTACATGGTGCACAACGCGAATGAGTTGATCGCGCGCGGCTCGGGTCCGTACTTCTATCTGCCGAAGATGGAGAGCCATCTCGAAGCGCGGCTGTGGAACGACCTCTTCGTCGCCGCGCAGGAAGCGGTCGGCGTGCCGCGCGGCACGATTCGCGCGACGGTGCTGATCGAGACGATCGTCGCCGCGTTCGAAATGGACGAGATCCTGTACGAGCTGCGTGAACATAGCTCGGGCCTGAACGCGGGCCGCTGGGACTACATCTTCTCGGCGATCAAGAAGTTCAAGAGCGACCGCGACTTCTGCCTCGCCGATCGCTCGCAGATCACGATGACCTCGCCGTTCATGCGCGCGTACGCGCTGCTGCTGCTGAAGACCTGCCATCGCCGCAACGCGCCGGCGATCGGCGGCATGAGCGCGCTGATTCCGATCAGGAACGATGCGGCCGCGAACGACAAGGCGATGTCCGGCGTGCGTTCAGACAAGGCGCGCGACGCGGGCGACGGCTACGACGGCGGCTGGGTCGCGCACCCGGGCCTCGTGCCGGTCGCGATGGAAGAGTTCGTCAAGGTGCTCGGCGATCGGCCGAACCAGATCGGCAAGCAGCGCGTCGACGTGCTCGTGAGCGCGACCGACCTGCTCGACTTCCGCCCGGAAGCGCCGATCACCGAAGCGGGCTTGCGCAACAACATCAACGTCGGCATTCACTACCTCGGTTCGTGGCTCGCGGGCAATGGCTGTGTGCCGATTCACAACCTGATGGAAGATGCGGCCACCGCCGAGATTTCGCGCTCGCAGGTCTGGCAGTGGATCCGCTCGCCGAAGGGCAAACTCGACGACGGTCGCAAGGTGACGGTCGAACTGGTGCGCGAGCTCGCGGCGCAGGAGCTCGACAAGGTCAAACAGACGGTGGGCGGAGATACGAAGCCGTATGAGCGTGCCGCGCAGATCTTCGAGCAGATGTCGACCGCGGAGCAGTTCACCGATTTTCTGACGCTGCCGCTTTACGAAGAGATTTGATGGTGTTGATGATGCGGGCTCGAGCGCCTTGGGCCTGCTCGAGCCAGGTGATCGCGTCGGCTTGAACGACGGCACGCCGCGGACATACGTGGCGCGCCGTTTTTTTTGCTCGCCTTCGTGGACCAGCTCAGCGCGTGCGCCGATGTTCGACCCAATCGCCTGAACGGATCTCGGGCAGCCCTTTTACGGCGCTCGGCGCGACCGGATAGAAGCGGCAATTCACGACGTTGCCGTCCACTTTGACCATCACCTCACGTGCCAGAAAACGGGACTCGACGCCCGGATACACGGCTTCGATTTCGTCGAGCACCGCGACGAGCGCATCGTCGATTTCATAGACGTCGCCGAGCACGTCGATGCCCGCTTCGTCGACGACGAGACCCGGATAGTCTCCAAAATCGAACAGATGGCCGCGCACGGTGGTACTGCCGAGCAGGCTCGGTGCGGGGATGTCGTTGCGCGCGGCGGCTTCGCTGATGTCGTTGGTTTCACCGGCACGCAGCGTGCCGTAGACAAAGACGGTCTGCATCGTCGTTGAGTCTCCATGGTCAGAGGTGATGTCGGTGGCTCGGGGGGCCATCGGGACATTATGCAACGGCGGCCCGTCGGCAACAGAAACTGGGCACGGCCTACAATGCTTGATGCCCGCGGCGGTGAATGGCCTCGACCGCGCTTCGCCGTTGCCAGCTCCGTGATCCGAACCGACCTTGCCATGACCTCGTCCTCCGACTCCGACTTGTTGAGCCGCGTGCGTTTCGCCGACATACCGCCCGAGTTCGCGCCGAACGAGATGCATCCGATCCGCGTGCGCTCGCGGCCAATGCCGGCGGGCTGGCATATCGCGCGTCATACGCATGCCTGGGCGCAGGTCGCGTATGCGTCGCGCGGCGTGCTGCGGGTCGCAACGACGGGCACGACATGGATGGTGCCGCCATCGCGCGCAATCTGGTTGCCGCCGCATGTGACGCACGAAGTGGTCGCCGTCGAGGATGCGTTCCTGCGCACGCTGTACATCACCGAGAGTACGGTGCCGGCCGGGCTCGATACGCCGCGCGTCGTCGAAGTATCGAACCTGTTGCGCGAGGTGATTGCCGCGCTCGATACGCCTGGCCTGTCCGCCGCGCGCGAGCAGTTGCTCGGCGCGCTCGCGCTCGATGAACTGACGCGCTCCGAGCCGTTGCCGCTGTCCGTGCCGATGCCCAGCGAAAAGCGCCTGCGCGCGCTGTGCGAGGCCGTGATCGCCGACCCGATGCATGGCGAGTCGCTCGAGCAGTGGGCAACGACGGTGGGCGCGAGCACGCGCACGATCGCGCGGCTGTTCCGCCAGGAGCTGGGTGTGAGTTTTTCGCAGTGGCGTCAGCAGGCGATTCTCGCGCGCGCCATTCCATTGTTGAGCCAGGGACGGCCGCTGTCGCACGTCGCGCAGGAACTGGGCTATCAGAGCCAGAGCGCCTTCTCCGCGATGTTCCGGCGTGCGTTCGGCGCGAGTCCACGCGCGTTTATCGAACGAGGCGCCGAGCATCGCGCGAGCAACGGCGAGCATGATGACGCGCAAGCGGATGATGAAACGGCACAGGATCAAGCCGGTTCGACGGACGTCGCCGAGCGGTGAATGGCGACAACTAGCGCTGCGCGTCGGCCATCGATGCGGGGCACGCCTCAAACCCGCCGCGCCAGATGACGGATTGCGCCTAGCTGCGCGAGCCGCGGCCCGGTGAGCTTATAGCCCTTGCGCAGATAGAGCCGCGCCGCCGGATTGTCGACGAACACGCGCAACTGCAACTCGCGCAGCCCGCGCTCGCGCGCCCATTGATGCGAGATGTCGAGCAGGAACGTACCGGCGCCAAGCCGACGATATCCTTCGGCGATCTGCACGTCGCGGATATGCAGCGAATCACCCTCCTCGGTGATACGCAGCACGCCCATCGGCACGCCATCCACTTCGAGAATGAAATTCTCCGATTCGCGCCAACTGCCGAGAAACAGATCGCTGCGCCACACCAGATGATGCCGGCGATAGTAGCCGCCCATGTTGTTGCGGGTCAGCGCCTCGGCAAACTCGAAATCGTCCATGCTGGCCGTGCGCAGATGAAACGGTGACGGAGCTTCGGTGGGATCGAACATGGCAGGACCGCGAGGATGAGTCGGATAAACGGTAAAACAGGCCGCGCGCGCTGGCAATGGCTGTTTGTCCCGAGCCTTCCGGGAGGCGGCCGGCAACGGTTGTAGAAACGGAGCGGTTACGGTCCTATGAGCAGGCGCCATCAGCCGCTCACCAGCACGACGGCTGCGGATAGACACGTTCGCATCGTCGGCACAGCGCACGAAGCAGTGGCCGCGCCGTTCCAGTTCCTTGTCTACCACGTCGAGCAACACGTTGGCCAGCAACGGCGGATCAGCCGGATCACGCTGGTCTCCACAATTCGTTTTCTGTAGACGGTCAATCAGGATGTCGTGGTTGACCTCCGACCGGTTTGGGGATCGTCACCCGACATACCGGAGCGGGCCGGTACGTCCCCTCTGCAACTGTTCATAAATCGCCGCGTCGTGCGCACGCCGTCCGGGCCGGAAGCCGTAGGTAAGAGCGCACTCCTTCATGGCACAGCCGCCGCCATTTACGCCGCTTCGCCCTGGTCACGAGAGCTTCGCGGTCTATTACCCGCCCGCCCTGCTTGGCAACGCCTTCTATGCGGTTCTTGTTTATCGGCTCGCGACTTACGCTCCACGCTTCCTTCCCACATTCGGCCGCCGTCATGCAGTTGCGCTTCACTTCATTCGCTGTGACCAGCTCATGGCGGGACTTGCACTCGCAGGAGTGCGCCCATGCTGGGCGCACAATAAAAAAAGCCCACTTCTTGCGAAGAGGGCTTTCTCAAATCTGGCGGAGCGGACGGGACTCGAACCCGCGACCCCCGGCGTGACAGGCCGGTATTCTAACCAACTGAACTACCGCTCCAGATTTTGCATCGCAGCCTGCGAGCCATACTCTCAGCTTGCTGCACCGTTCAAACTTCCAACCGAACGACGCCGATGTTCTGGCGTCCCCTAGGGGATTCGAACCCCTGTACTCACCGTGAAAGGGTGATGTCCTAGGCCTCTAGACGAAGGGGACAACGTACTGCTTACACCTTTAATGAAAAAGCCCGTTCAAGTATGTGTGAACGGGCTTTGTCTGGCGGAGTGGACGGGACTCGAACCCGCGACCCCCGGCGTGACAGGCCGGTATTCTAACCAACTGAACTACCACTCCAGTCTTTACACCCTGCTTGCGAGCGTCGGTTAATTCTCTGCAAGCTGCGCTGCTTTACTACTACTCGAATACTAAAGCGACGCTGATGTTTGGCGTCCCCTAGGGGATTCGAACCCCTGTACTCACCGTGAAAGGGTGATGTCCTAGGCCTCTAGACGAAGGGGACAAAATCTTTTCAGATCCGTCTCAATTCGCTTTTGACTTGATCAACCCGCGCTAACTTTTCAGTTAATTCGCCAAGCTATTTTCTGGTCAACAGCGAAGACCGCTACTTTAACTACATTTCAGCGATTTGTGAAGTCTTTTTTCTACAACCATCAGACTTCTTAACCACTTTCACCTCTCTGCTCTGTTGGTGGAGGTAAGCGGGATCGAACCGCTGACCTCTTGCATGCCATGCAAGCGCTCTCCCAGCTGAGCTATACCCCCGCGCACATCAGAGAAACGAGATTTTAGAGGGCGATCTGCGCTTTGTAAATACCCTTTGAGCGATTACATGCGGATTTTTCGGGCGGCATGCGAAACCTCTGACGCACGCCGCCAACGGATTAGCCAAGCGCTTTTTCGATGCGGCTAACGACGACGTCGCGACCGAACAGCATCAGCACGCTATCGATCGACGGTGTATGCGTCGTACCCGCCACCAGCAGACGCACCGGCATCGCGAGCTGCGGCATCTTCAGCTTGTGCGTGCCGAGCGTCGCTTTCAGCGCGGCGGCGATCGCCTCCTTGGTCCATTCGACCGTCTTCAATGCAGCGGCCAGATCAGCGAGCGCCGGACGAACCGCGTCGGTGACGTGCTGTGCAAGCGACTCAGCGTCGGGTGCCGGGGTGCGATAGAACATCGCGGCGTTCTGCGCGATCTCCTTCACGGTCGACGCCCGATCCTTCATCAGGCCCACCACGCCCGTCAGATCCGGACCTTGGGCGAGTGTGGCTTCGTCGATGCCGAACTCCGCGAAGAACGGTTTCGCCAGTTCGGCGAGGCGTGCGTTGTCGGCTTCCTTGATGTAGTGCGCGTTGAGCCAGTTCAGCTTGTCATGGTCGTACTGCGCCGGCGACTTGCCGAGGTGCTCGAGATCGAACCACTCGACGAACTGCTCGCGCGTGAAAATCTCCGCGTCACCATGCGACCAGCCGAGGCGCGCCAGATAGTTGACGACCGCTTCCGGCAGATACCCCGCATCGCGATAACCCGTCACGCTCATTGCGCCGTGGCGCTTGCTCATCTTCTCGCCCTGCTCGTTCAGCACGGTCGGCAGGTGTGCATACACCGGCGGCTCGCCACCGAGCGCGCGCAGTATGTTGATCTGGCGCGGCGTGTTGTTGACGTGGTCGTCGCCACGAATCACGTGAGTGATGCGCATGTCGAGATCGTCGACGACGACGCAGAAGTTATACGTCGGCGTGCCGTCCGGACGCGCGATCACGAGGTCGTCGAGTTCTTCGTTCGAGATTTCGATGCGGCCTTTCACCGCGTCGTCCCACGCGACCACGCCGGTCAGCGGATTGCGAAACCTTAGCACCGGCTTCACGCCCACGGGCGGCTCCGGCAGCACCTTGCCCGGCTCCGGGCGCCACGTGCCGTCGTAGCGCGGCTTTTCGCCTGCTTCGCGCTGGCGCTCGCGCAGCGCGTCGAGCTCTTCGGTCGACATGTAGCACGGATAGACGAGCCCCGCCTCCTGCATCTGCTTCAGCACTTCGCGGTAGCGGTCCATGCGCTGCATCTGGTAGAACGGGCCTTCGTCGAAATCGAGGCCGAGCCACGCCATGCCTTCGAGAATCGCGTCGACGGATTCGGTCGTGGAGCGCTCGAGGTCGGTGTCCTCGACCCGCAGCACGAAGGTCCCTTTCATCTTGCGCGCGAACGCCCACGGATACAGCGCGGAGCGGATGTTGCCCAGGTGGATGAAGCCGGTGGGACTCGGTGCGAAACGGGTACGAACGGAGGTGGTCATTAGCGGTTACTCGGAAAACAGGCGCCGGCGCTCAGGCGAACATGACTGCGAAGCGCGGCAGCGAAGCGTGCCCATGCTGCGCGCGACGTCGCGCACGGCCACGAGGGAATAAGTGCAAGAGCCGAATTATACCTTCCGCACGCGGGTTGCCGCCCTCGTCCGAACGGCCTATGGCGCATGGGCGAACGGCGTCCGGACATCTGCGTACGCACCTTCCCGGCGCTCGCCCAACTCATCTTGAAAACGCGCCGCGTCAGTTCCGAATACTTCCTCTGCAACGTTTCATTACAGCGGACCGCGCGAGCCGATCGTTTGCATTAAGATGTGCGCGCGCTGCGATGCGGGCTTACCGCACATCGATCCGATCCGGAGCGAACACCGCTGCAAGCGCGCGCGATCGCCGTCGGCGATCCGCCCGGTCTGACCTCAGCCTGATCGCGGTACGCGCGACGCCGCTCGCGTCGCGCGCGCCGTTGCTGGAGAACTCGTTGAAACCCTCATCCCCGAACTTGAGCCGCCGCAGCTTTTCGCTGGCGGCCGCATCCGCGGTGCTTGCCGCCTGCACCACGACCGCCGGCAAACTCGATGGCGCGCCGATCACCGCGACGCCCGCCGTTCCCCCGCCGCCTGAAAAAGCGCAACAGAAGCCGGTTCGCGTCGCGCTCGCTCTCGGCGGCGGCGCCGCGCGCGGCTTTGCGCACATCGGCGTCATCAAGGCTCTCGAGGCGCGCAATATCCAGATCGACCTGATCGCCGGCACGAGCGCCGGCTCCGTGGTCGGCGCGCTGTACGCGTCGGGCATGAACGGCTTCGCGCTGAACAAGCTCGCGCTGTCGATGGACGAAGCGTCGATCAGCGACTGGGCGATGCCGTTTCGTACGCGCGGCTTCCTGCAGGGCGTCGCGCTGCAGAACTACCTGAACACGACGCTGAACAACCGCCCGATCGAGAAGATGGCGAGGCCGCTCGGCGTGGTCGCGACCGATCTGCAAACCGGCCAGCCGATCCTGTTCCAGCGTGGCAACACCGGCATCGCGGTGCGCGCGTCGTGCAGCGTACCGTCGATTTTCGAGCCGGTGAAGATCGGCGGTCACGAGTACGTGGATGGGGGTCTCGTGAGTCCGGTACCGGCGTCGTTCGCGCGCAAGATGGGCGCGGATTTCGTGATCGCCGTCGATATCTCCCAGCGACCGGAAAACGGCGTCACGGCAAGCTCGTTCGACGTGTTGATGCAGACCTTCACGATCATGGGCCAGACGATCAAGGCCTACGAGCTCGACAAGTACGCCGAAGTGGTGATCCGGCCGAATCTCGCGGCGATGAGCGGCAGCGATTTCTCACAGCGCAACGCCGCGATCCTCGCCGGCGAGGAAGCGGTCGCGAAGATGATGCCGGAGTTGCAGCGCAAGCTCGCCGCGCGGCGCATGGGAGCCTGAAAGCCCGGCGACGCACAGTCGCTGTGCGGCGCCATGGCAAAAACGCGCGCATCAAACGCAAAAAGCCTGCTTCGAACGAAGCAGGCTTTTTTATCGCCAGGCCTGGCGCCGAATCAGTTATTCCCGCCGATCGTCGCGGTCACGCGCTTGCGCAGATCGTCGGCCTGATACGAGGTCTCGATCCGACGCGCACCCGTAAAGCGCTTTTCCCAGTAGCCGTCATCCATGTCGTCGACGCGGATCGTGCTGCCGGTGGACGGCGAGTGCACGAACTTGTTGTCGCCGATATAGATGCCGACGTGCGAGAACGTGCGGCGCATCGTATTGAAGAACACCAGATCGCCCGGCTTCAGGTCGCTTACCCGCACCTTCTCGCCCAGGCGGCTCATTTCCTCGGCACGGCGCGGCAGCGCGAGACCGAGCGTGTCCTGGAACACGTAGCGCACGAAACCGCTGCAATCGAGCCCCGAATCAGGCGTATTGCCGCCCCAACGGTAGCGAACGCCGATCATGTTCAACGCGCCGACCACCACGTCGCCCGCTTTGCCGGCCATGCCCGAAAGGAACGATTTGGCGCTGCCGCTTTCGCTGCCTGCGGCCTTGGTCTGGGGAGTGAGAAGGGAGAGAGGATCCGAGCCGTTGGTGGGCGGATATGAGGCATTCTGATTAAAACCGCTTACTTCGTCGGCGAACGCGCCGGGAGCTGCTGCCATCAAGACGCCAATGAACATCCCGGCGACGACGCGCGTGCAAGCCTGGGTGAAGTTTCTGTGCTGCATTGGTCGGTAGTTTTTGCCAAAAAATCAGGGGTCTAGAAAAAAAGTTTGCTCGATACTAGCCAGTAAGTATTTGCCTGTCAAAAGGAATAGGAAAAATCAATCGACAGACGCACTCAATTGGGGAAAGGGTGAAAAATCAACGATCAAGCGCCGCTTTCAGCAGCTTTCGCGTGTAAGGATGCGCGGGTGCAGCAAAAATTTTCTCAACTTCGCCGGTCTCGACGATCGATCCGTTTTGCATCACCACGACTCGGTGCGCCATCGCCCCGATCACTTCCAGGTCGTGACTGATGAATACGAAGCCGAGGTTGTATTTGTGCTGCAAACCGGTGAGCAGCTTGAGCACCTGCTGCTGGATCGATACGTCGAGCGCGCTGGTCGGTTCGTCGAGGATCAGCACGCGCGGCTCCAGTACCAGCGCGCGCGCGATCGCGATGCGCTGCCGCTGCCCGCCCGAAAATTCATGCGGATAGCGATACAGCGCGGTCCGGTCGATGCCGACTTCGCGCAGCACCGCGACGACCTTGTCGCGCCGCGCCTGCGGAGTCATCTGCGGCCGATGCAGCGCGAGCCCCTCACCGACGATCCGCTCGATCGTCTGCCGCGGCGAAAGCGAACTAAAAGGGTCTTGAAAGACGACCTGCATATTCGAGCGCAGCGCGGTCTTTTCAGCGCCGCGATAGCTCGCGAGCGCCCTGCCCTGAAACTGGATCTCGCCATGTGCGGTGCGCTGCAGACCGAGCAGTGCCATCGCGAGCGTCGACTTGCCCGATCCCGATTCACCGACGATCCCGAGCGTCTCGCCCTGGCGCACCGACACGTTCGCCGCGTCGACCGCGCGAAACCGCCCCGCGCCGAACCAGCCACGCAGGCCGGTCAGTTTCGTTCTGAAGTCGACCGCCACATCGCGCGCTTCGAGCAGCACCGGCGAGATCGGCAGCACCGGCACGACCTCGCGCTGCGGCCGGCTCGCGAGCAGCCGCTGGGTGTACGGATGGCGCGGCGCCTCGAACACCTGCTCGACCGTGCCGGTTTCGACCAGCACGCCTCGCTCCATCACCGCGACGCGCTGCGCGAAGTGACGCACGAGGTTCAGGTCGTGCGTGATCAGCAGCACGGCCATGCCGCGCTTTTTTGCTTCGTCGCGCTGCAGTTCCAGCAGGAGCTCGACGATTTGCGCGCGAATCGTCACGTCGAGCGCGGTGGTCGGCTCGTCGGCGAGCAACAGGCGCGGCCGGCAGGCGAGCGCCGTCGCGATCATCGCGCGCTGCCGCTGCCCGCCCGACAGCTGATGCGGGTAGCTGTTGATGCGCCTCTCCGGCTCGGTGATGCCGGTGCGCGCGAGCAGCGCGACCGCCCGCCTGCACGCTTCGGCCGCGCTGACGCCGTCATGCACGACGATCGTTTCCGCAATCTGGTCGCCGATCGTATACAGCGGATTGAGCGCGGTCATCGGTTCCTGGAAGATCATCGCGATGTCCGAGCCGCGCAGGCCACGCATCGCACGCTCGCTCTTCGCGAGCAGATCTTTGCCATCGAAGCGGATCGCCCCGCTCACCTGCGCATCGTTCAGCAGGCGCAGCACCGACAGCGCGGTCACGCTCTTGCCCGAGCCCGACTCGCCGACGAGCGCGACGCGTTCACCGCGCGCGATCGCGAGCGTGACGTCGTCGACGGCCACCGTGTCGCCGAACGCGACACGCAGATGGTCGAGTTCGAGCAGCGGCATGTCCGTCGATTGCGGATCGATTTGCGGCAGCGCGCTCATTGACCACCTCCGGCGTGTATCGCATCGGAGATACGCGTGTCGAGCGCGTTGCGCAGCGCGTCGCCCATGAAGGTCAATAGCAGCAGCATCGCCACCAGCACGCCGAAGGTCGACACCGAGATCCACCACGCGTCGAGATTCGCCTTGCCCTGAGCGAGCAGTTCGCCCAGGCTCGGCGTCGGCGGCGGCACGCCGAGGCCGAGGAAGTCGAGACTCGTCAGCGCGAGAATCGCGCTGCTCATGCTGAACGGCAGGAACGTGATGACCGACGTCAGACTGTTCGGCAACACGTGACGCCACATGATCTGCCAATGCGACAGGCCCATCGCGCGCGCGGCGCGCACGTAGTCCTGCTGGCGATTGCGCAGGAACTCGGCGCGCACGTAGTCGGACAGGCCGATCCAGTTGAACAGCGACAGCAGCACGATCAAAAGAGCGAAGCTGCGCTCGAAGATCGATGAAAAGATGATCAGCAGATAGAGCTGCGGCATCGCGTTCCAGATCTCGATCAGACGCTGCCCGACGATGTCCGTTCGCCCTCCGAAGTAACCTTGCACCGCCCCCGCGGCGATGCCGACGATCGTGCTGATCACGGTCAGCACGAGGCCGAACACGACCGACACGCCGAAGCCGTACAGCAGACGCGCGAACAGATCGCGGCCGCGGTCGTCGGTGCCGAGCCAGTTCTCGCGCGACGGTGGCGCCGGGTTGGGCGTCTTCGAAAAGTAATTGAGCGTGTCGTAGTAGTAATGATTCGGCGGATACAGCGCGAAGTTGCCCGGCGCATCGAAGCGGTGACGGATGTACGGATCGAGATAATCGGCCGGCGTGGGGAAGTCGCCACCGAAGGTGGTCTCGGCGTAGGTCTTGACGAGCGGGAAATACAGATGGCCGTTGTAGCGCACGACGACCGGCTTGTCGTTCGACCACAGCGGCCCCACGAGGCTCGCCGCGAACGCGACGACGAAGATGATCAGGCTCCAGTAGCCGAGACGCTGCTGGCGAAAACGCTGCCACACGCGACGCGCCGGCGACGGCGACATCAGTGCCCGCGCGGGTTCGGTGCGCGCCGCCGCGTCGGCGGAAAGGCGGGCTCGATTCATCAGCGCTCCAGTTGTTCGAATTGGATGCGGGGATCGACCCACACATAGCAAAGGTCGGAGATCAGCCGCGTGACGAGGCCGATCAGCGTGAACAGATACAACGTGCCGAGCACGACCGGATAGTCCCGCCGCATCACCGATTCATACGACAGCAACCCGAGCCCGTCGAGCGAGAACAGCGTTTCGATCAGCAGGCTGCCGGTGAAGAACGCGCCGATGAACGCGCCCGGGAAATTGACGATCAGCGGCAGCAGCGCATTGCGAAACACGTGCTTCCACAACACGCGCCGCTCGGACAAACCTTTGGCACGCGCGGTCAGCACGTACTGCTTGCGGATTTCGTCGAGGAACGCGTTCTTCGTCAGCATCGTGACGACCGCGAAGCTGCCCACCACCGACGCCGTGATCGGCAGCGTGATATGCCATAGATAGTCGAGGATCTTGCCGACGAGGCTCAACTGGTCCCAGTTGTCGGAAGTGAGGTTGCGCAGCGGAAACAGCTGCAGGAACGTGCCGCCGCCGAACAGCACGAGCAGCAGCACGCCGAGCACGAAGCCCGGAATCGCGTAGCCGACCAGCACGACGAGGCTCGTCGCGATATCGAAGTGCGAGCCGTTGCGCACCGCCTTCGCGATGCCGAGCGGCACCGATATCAGATAGGTGAGAAAGAACGTCCACAGGCCGATGCTGATCGACACCGGCAGCTTCGACACGATCAGCGACAACACGCTCTGATGACGGAAATAGCTCTGGCCGAGATCGAAGGTCGCGAAACGCTTGAGCATCAGCACGTAGCGTTCGAGCGGCGGTTTGTCGAAGCCGTACAACTGCTTCAGTTGCGCGATCTGTTGCGCATCGACGCCGCTATGCGAGCGCAGCCCGAACGGCGAGGCGCCCTCCGCGCCCTTGCGCAGTTCGTGCTGCATCTGCTCGACGGGGCCGCCCGGCACGAACTGGATCACGACGAAGGTCAGCGTCAGCACGCCGAGCAGCGTCGGGATCATCAGCAGCAGGCGTTTGAGGATGTAGCTCCACATAGGCGGTGTTCCAGTGCGAACGCGTTGGTGGGGGCGATGGCTCTGCGGATCAGTCGGCGCTGCCCGTGGGCGTGCGCGCCCGCGGGTCCTCGTACCACCACATCGTCGTGATCCAGCCCTCCGCGCCATAGTACAGCGGCAAAGTCTTCGGCCACGCGAGCCCGCGCTTGAACGCGACGCGATGCGTGCCGCTGTACCAGTGCGGCACCACATAGTAGCCATGCATCAGCAGACGGTCGAGCGCGTGCGCGGCATCGGTCAGCTGCTCGCGCGTTTGCGCATGCACGAGCGCGTTCAACACCGCGTCGACGGCCGGCGACTTCAGGCCGATCGCGTTGTCCGAGCCGGGGGTATCGGCGGCCTTGCTGCCGAAGCGGGTGATCTGCTCGGAGCCCGGCACCTGCACGTCGGGCATGCGAATCGTCGTCACGTCGAAGTCGAATGCGTCGAGCCGCTTCTGATAGACCGCGAAGTCGGTGGTGCGGAAGTTCGCGGTAATGCCGAGCTTTTGCAGATTGCGCGTGAAGGTCGCGATGATCGGCTCCATCGACGAGGCCGAACCCGAGTCGTCGAGTATCTCGAACTGGAACGGCTCGCCCTTCGCGTTGCGCAGCGCGCCGTCACGATAGGTCCAGCCGGCCTGCTGCAGCAGATCGCGCGCCTGCAGCAGATTCGCGCGCAGCGAGCCGGGCGGATCGGTATCGGGCTGCTTCGGCGGCGGCCCGAATACCGCCGGGTCGAGTTGGGCGCGAAACGGCTCCAGCAGCGCGAGCTCGCCAGGCGAAGGCAGCCCCTTCGCCTGCCATTCGGTGTTGGCGAAATAGCTGTCGATGCGCGTGTACTGGTTGAAAAACAGCTGGCGGTTCAGCCACTGAAAGTCGAGCGCGAGATCGAGCGCCTTGCGCACCCGCACATCCTGGAACAGCGGCCGGCGCGTGTTCAGGAAAAAGCCCTGCATGCCGGTGCCGTTGTGCTGCGCAAACTCGCGCTTGATCAACTCGCCACGGTCGAACTTCTTGCCGACGTCGCGCCGCACCCAGTTGCGCGCGATGTATTCGACCAGCGCGTCGTACTCGCCAGCCTTGAACGCCTCGAGCCGCGCGGTGCTATCGGCATACAGCTTGTAGACGATGCGATCGAAGTTGTTCATGCCGACGCGCACCGGCAGATCGGCGCCCCAATAGTGCGGGTCGCGTTTGAACGTGATCGTGCGGCCGTTGTCGTAGCTGTCGATCAGATACGGCCCGCTGCCGACTGGCTTTTCGAATGCGAGCTGGTCGAACGGAACACGGCTGCCGTCGGGCTTCATCCCCCACTTGCGCGAGAACACCGGCATGCTGCCCGCGAGCAGCGGCAACTCGCGATCGCGCTCGCGAAACTCGAAGCGCACCGTGGCCGGATCGACGACGACCGCACGCTTGATCTCGCTGAAAAGCGATGCGAACTGCGGCGCGGCCTGCGGGCTCTTCAGCGTGTCGAGAGAGAACTTGACGTCGTCGGCGGTCACAGGGTCGCCGTTCGAAAAGCGCGCGCGCGGATTGATGTGAAACGTGACCGACAGGCCGTCGGGCGCGACGACGATGTCGTCGGCGAGCAGCCCGTAGGCGGACGCGACTTCGTCGCTGCTGCCGATCGTCAGGCTCTCGAACATCAATTCGAGGCCGGGCGCCGCATTGCCACGCAGAGTGAACGGATTGAACTTGTCGAAGCTCGTTAGACGGCTCGGGTTCGCGAGCACGAGCGTGCCGCCTTTCGGCGCATCGGGATTGACGTAGTCGAAGTGCTTGAAGCCGGCCGGATATTTGGGCTCGCCGTATTGCGCGATCGCATGCGCGGCATGCGCGTGCGGCGCGACGAGCAGACTCGCGCACAGCAACGCGACGGCGAGCGCGGCGCGCAAGGGTCCGTGGATCACGCTGTGTCGAAGTCCCTCAGGCGTTTGAACCCGTCGCGAGCCAGTTGTCATGGAGTCGTGCTGGTAAATGGGCAGTGGCGATGTGGGGGATTCTACCCAATTAGCTTGCGCGATCTGGCGGGCGACTGCGACGAAATGCGTCAGCGACGGATGTTTCAGCACAAAAAACAAAACCGCCCTCCAAGGGCGGTTCTGTCATCGCTGCGGCCGGTTGGCGCGCTTCAGCGCTGACGCAGTGGCGACTCAGTGCCAGCCGCGATGTTGGTCGTAGTGACCCCGCGCATAGTCGCCGCGGCCCGGCGGATGGTGGCGATACCAGTCGTTGCGCGCCCAGTAGCGATGGCCGTCCCAGTAACGGTCGCCATGCCAGCCGATCACGATTTGCGGACCGCCGTAGTACACGGGAGCCGGCTGATAGACGACGGGCGGCGGCGGAGGCGGCGGCGGTGCGTAGACCGGCGCCGGTGCGACGTAGACCGGCGCGGGAATGCCGATATTGACCCCAACGTTGAGCCCCGCGGCCATCGCGGCACCCGATGCAGCCAACGTCAACACGCCGAACACAAGCGGAACAAGACGAGCGGACTTCATTGATCACCTTTGTAGGAACATGTTTTGTTGGCGGAAATATAACGCAAAGGCAGCAACACGCGTATTTCAACTTTGTAATAACTGATGCTGAAAATCGCCTCGCCGGCGGCGGCGTAATGTCTGGTTACACACGCCAGACGGCGGTGAAAAAGCCCCCTCCGCGCGGGCGCCGGCTCGCGGCCTGGCTGACATCCGGAAAACGAACATTTTAAAGTTCGAAAGAACATATCTGTTCGATATTTTTCATCATAGTCATCCGATCACCACTCCGATACCAGGCAAAAAAATATCAAATTATCCCGAAAAATCAAGGAAAAACATGGCAACAACTATGGTTTTCCCGGATATCCAGGTCGATTCCAAGTGATAGGATGACTGCCATTGAAAACCAATAAATGTTCGAATTCGCGCATACCCGAGCACTGCGTCGGAAGCAACCGCTCAATGCGCCACGGAGACTGATTTTGAAAACGATCAAGGGATTGCGCTGGTGGATCATCGCCCTCGTGTGCGTTGGGACGATCGTCAACTATCTGTCGCGCAACGCGCTCGGGGTGATGGCGCCCGAACTGATGAAACTGCTGCACATGAACACGCGGCAGTACTCGTACGTGGTCGGCGCGTTCCAGGTCGGCTATACGGTGATGCAGCCCGTCTGCGGCCTGATCATCGATCTGATCGGCCTGCGCCTCGGCTTCGCGCTGTTCGCGTGCCTGTGGTCGCTGACCGGCGTGTTCCACGGTTTCGCGGGCAGCTGGCTTTCGCTCGCGGCGCTGCGCGGCTTCATGGGCCTGTCCGAAGCGGTCGCGATTCCGGCCGGCATGAAGGTCGTCGCCGAATGGTTTCCCGATCGCGAGAAATCCGTCGCGGTCGGCTATTTCAATGCGGGCACCTCGCTCGGCTCGCTGCTCGCACCGCCGCTCGTCGTTTTCCTGTCGCTGCGCTACGGCTGGCAGAGCGCGTTCGCGGTGACCGGCGCGCTCGGCTTCGTGTGGGCCGCCGCATGGTTCGCGCTGTACCGCTCGCCCGCCGAGCACAAGCGCGTGAGCGATGCCGAGCGCGCCGCGATCGTCGAAGGCCAGGCACCGCCCGCCGCGCGCCGCGCGAGCGTGCGTGAAGTGCTGCGCACGCGCCGCTTCTGGGCGATCGCGCAAGCGCGCTTTTTCGCCGAGCCCGCGTGGCAGACGTTCAGCTTCTGGATTCCGCTGTATCTCGCCACGCAGCGTCATATGGATCTGAAGCAGATCGCGATGTTCGCGTGGCTGCCGTTTCTCGCCGCGGACC
This sequence comes from Paraburkholderia sp. 31.1, assembly GCF_014397645.1. Taxonomy (NCBI): domain Bacteria; kingdom Pseudomonadati; phylum Pseudomonadota; class Betaproteobacteria; order Burkholderiales; family Burkholderiaceae; genus Paraburkholderia; species Paraburkholderia sp. 31.1. Next base: position 4,550 of record NZ_VZQN01000005.1, on the reverse strand, counting down.
TGGGCGGTCTGTTCGGCGGCTATCTGTCGCCATTCCTGATGAAGCATTTTCGCGTGCCGCTGATCTGGTCGCGCATCTCGGGCGTCGTGCTCGGCGCGCTGATGATGATCGGGCCGGCATCGATCGGTCTCGTCGCGTCGCCCTACCAGGCCATCGCCCTCTTCTGCGTCGGCGGCTTCGCGCACCAGATGATCTCGGCGCTCGTCAACACGCTCGCCGCCGACGTATTCGATCCGGGCGAAGTCGGCACCGTCGCCGGCTTCGCGGGCATGGCCGCGTGGATCGGCGGCCTCGGCTTCTCCCTGATGGTCGGCGCGCTCGCCGATTCGATCGGCTACACGCCGCTGTTCGGCGCGCTCGGCGCATTCGACATCATCGGCGCGACGCTGCTGATCATCCTGATGCGCGGTGTGCCGCGCCACGGCCGCGCGCGCCGCGCCGAACTGAGCGTCAACACTGCTGCCTGACCTTCCTCGAAGACTCATCATGCATTCACAGATCAATCTCAAACATCCGCCGCGCTTCGCGCTCGTCCCCCACGCTGGCAACCCGGCGGCCAACCCGGTCGTGCTAAGCGCGCAGCCGAATTGCCGCATCGAGCTGTTCGTGCTCGCCGAGGACATCATCCGCGTGCTCGTGCTGCCGGCCGGCGAAACGCGCGGCCCGCGCACATGGGCGATCGCGCCCGGGATGGACGACGTGCCGCTCGAAGGCCGCGAGCGCCGCGACCTGAGCGGCTTCACGCCGCCGCCGTTCACGGTGAACGAAGCAGCCGGTCACATCGTGATCGAAACGGCGCGCGTGCGCGTGAGCGTGGCGCTCGAAGGCGGCGCCTGCGCCTGGGACATCCTGCACGAAGGCACATGGCATCGCGTGATGAGCGATCGCAAGACCCAGGCGTACAACTTCGGCTGGTGGGACTCGCGCGTCTATCACTACGTCGAGCGGCGCCGCGACGAAATGTACGTGGGCCTCGGCGAGCGTGCCGGCTCGCTCGATCGCGCGCGGCAAAGCTACGAGATGCGCAACATCGACGCGATGGGCTACAGCGCGCGCACCACGGACCCGCTGTACAAGCACATCCCGTTCTACGTGACGTGGCAGCCGCAGACGTCGACGGGCTTCGGCCTGTTCTACGACACGCTCGCCGATTGCCGCTTCGACATGGGCCGCGAGCTCGACAACTATCACGGCCACTATCGGCACTTCATCGCCGAGCATGGCGATCTCGACTACTACTTCATCGCATCGCCCGGCTCGCCGCTCGACGCGGTGCGCCGCTTCACGTGGCTCACCGGACGTCCCGCGTGGATGCCGAAGTGGGGCCTCGGCTACTCGGGCTCGACGATGAGCTATACCGACGCGCCGGACGCGCAACAGCAGATGGGCAAATTCATCGAGCGTTGCCGCGAACACGACGTGCTGTGCGATTCGTTCCATCTGTCGTCGGGCTATACGTCGATCGGGCCGAAGCGCTACGTGTTCAACTGGAATCACGACAGGTTTCCGGACATCGACGGCTTCGTGCGGAGCTATCTCGATCACGGCGTGCGTCTGTGCGCGAACATCAAGCCGTGTCTGCTGCAAGACCACCCAGCGTTCGACGACGTCGCCCACGCCGGCCTGTTGATCGAAGCGCCCGATGGCGATCCCGCATGGGTGCAGTTCTGGGACGAAGTCGGCGCGTACCTCGACTTCACGAATCCCGCGACGATCGACTGGTGGAAAGCTCGCGTGAAGGACGCACTGCTCAAATACGGCATCGCGGCCACCTGGAACGACAACAACGAGTTCGAGATCTGGTCGCCGCATGCGATCGCGCGCGGCTTCGGCAAGCCCTATCCGGCATACCAGGCGAAGGTGCTGCAGACGCAGCTGATGATGCGCGCGTCGCACGACGCGCAGCGCGAGCACGCGCCTGACAGGCGCCCGTTCCTCGTGTCGCGCTCGGGCGGCGTCGGCATGCATCGCTACGTGCAGACGTGGTCGGGCGACAACTACACGTCGTGGGAAACGCTGCGCTTCAATCTGAAGATGGGTCTCGGGCTCGCGATGTCGGGCGTGTCGAATAGCGGTCACGACATCGGCGGCTTCTCGGGTCCGGCGCCGGAGCCGGAGCTGTTCGCGCGCTGGGTCGGGTTCGGCATCTTCCTGCCGCGCTTTTCGATTCACTCGTGGAACGACGACGGCACCGTCAACGAGCCGTGGATGCATCCCGAAGTCACGCGGCACGTGGCAGACCTGATCAAGCTGCGCTATCGCCTGATCCCTTATCTCTACGAGCTGCTGTGGCAATCGCATAGCGCGTACGAGCCGGTGCTGCGGCCGCTGTTCGCGGAGTTTCCGCACGATCCGCGCTGCCTCGTCGATGGCGACGAGATGATGCTCGGCTCGTCGATGCTGGTCGCGCCAGTGGTCGATCCGGGCCAGAGCACGCGCGCCGTGTATCTACCGGCCGGTTCGCGCTGGGTGTCGTACTGGAGCGGCGAAACGTTCGACGGCGGCCAGACCGTCACGTTGCCCGCGCCGTTCGAGCGGCCGGTGTTCCTGCTGCGTGAAGGCAGCGTGATTCCGCTCAACATCGCCGAGCAGCATTTTGGCCGCCCCGCCGACCAACGCGCATTCCTCGCGGTGCCGTATGCCGACGCGGGCACCGCGCAAGGCGGCTCGATCGAGGACGACGGCGAGACCGAAGCCTGGCGCAACGGCGAGCAAGGCCGCTGGAGCGTCACGCTGACGGGCGACGCAAACACTTTGCGGGTGACGCTCGAGCGTTCGCAATGGATGCCGCGCGTGCAGCCGCAAGTGCGCGTGTTCGTGCCGATGCGCGAAACACGCGCGGTCGTCTGCGCTAACGGCACGCTCGTCACCGATCACACCGCGCACGGCTGGCGCTGCCTGACGATTTCGGTGCCGCACTGAACAACACACCGCACCGGCCTGAGGGATCAGGCCGTCCCATCAGTCTGGAGACATCCCAATCATGAAAATAAACCAGCGCGCGCGCACCCGCGCGTTCGTCCTCTGCTGCCTGCCGTTCGCGGGCACCGCGTTGTCCACCAGCGCATCGGCGCAAAGCAGCGTCACGCTGTATGGCGTCGTCGACAATGCGTTCGCCTATGCCAGCAACCAGAAGGGGCATTCGAATTTCTATATGAGCCAGGGCAACCTGCAGGCGAGCAAGTTCGGCTTCCTCGGCTCGGAAGATCTCGGCGGCGGCACGAAGGCGATCTTCCGGCTCGAGAGCGGCTTCAATTCGCTGACTGGCGCGCAAAGCACCGCGGGCTACCTGTTCAATCGCCAGGCCTATGTCGGCCTCGCGAACGACCGCTACGGCACGGTGACGCTCGGCCGCCAGTACACACCCTACTTCCAGATGGTCGGCGCGCTCGGACCGACCGGCGTGCTGACCGGCGCGACCGGCGCGCACCCCGGCGATCTCGACGCCCTCGACACGACGCTGCGCTTCAATAATTCGGTAACCTACCTATCGCCGACGATCGGCGGCCTGCAGGCAAGCGCGCAATATGGTCTCGGCGGCGTGCCCGGCAGCGTCGCGAACGGCAGCCTGTTCAGCGCGGCGCTGCGTTATGACTTCCAGCCCGTGTCGCTCGCAGCCGGCTACGTGAAGCTGAAGGACATTTCGACGAGCGCGGCGCTCGGCAGCTTCGCGATCAACTCGCCGGTCAACAACGGTTACGCCAGCGCGCGCAGCGCGCAGCTGTTCGCCGCGGCGGGTCGCTATACGTGGCACGATCTGATGGTGGGCCTCAACTACTCGAATGTGCAGTACGCGCCGGGCCACGGCTCGCTGTTCTTCGACAAGGCCGTGTTCAACACGTACGGTGCGATCGCGACGTACCGGATCACGCCGAGCGTGACGGTCGGCGGCGGCTATAGCTTCACCCAGGCAAGCAAGGCGAACGGCATCAGCGATCCGGCGCACTATCATCAGATCTCGCTCGAACAGACCTACAACCTGTCGACGCGCACCACGCTGTACGCGCTCGAGGCCTATCAGCATGCAGGCGGCAAGTCACTGATCTCGTCGGGCAGCGGTGTGACCATCGCCGACGCGGTCGCGGTGGTCGGCGACTCGCAGAACACGACGCCGTCATCGGGTCCGTCTCAGTTCGTCGGCATGGTGGGGTTGCGGCACGCGTTCTAAGCGAGGCGGTCTCGGTCAGCGGCACGACGGGATCAGTCATGCGGACTCCTTGCCTGCCGCGCTGGATCTGGCGCGGTTTTCTGCGGACCAGCGTGGCGGGCTAACGGCGCCATGCATTGATCAGCAGACCTGCCATTCACGTCGGAAGTGGTCACACGCTGGAGGGCGGGGAGTGCCGCTGACATCGCTGAAGTAGCGAGCGAGATCAAAATCAAGCCGCGCAAAATCGGGATAGGGGCAGGCCTCACGGCCCGACCCCTCCCACACCACCCGGCATGCGGGTCCGCACCGGGCGGTTGGAACAGTTGAGGTCCCCACGTGAGTTACCTCACGCAAAGCCTGGCCTCGCTTGCTAACGACCCGCCGCCGTTGATTATCTCGC